>NZ_CP101134.1:3060646-3366711 GCF_024296865.1 Sphingobacterium sp. LZ7M1
ATCGCTTATCGATTGTTACAAAAGAGCTATGCAAACCTGGACCAACCTTTGACCAATCCGAATTGACATCGGCCGTGGGATCTGCTAATTCGATAAATGTTTCTGAAAGCGCAGTTTTACTTTGGGCGTTTGCTTCTTCAACGTTCAAGAACGCTAGGCCTAAACTCAGTAGAACCACCCATTTAGGAGTGTTGATTTTCATTTATTAAAAGTTTAGTTGATTAATCTGCAGCAATGTCTACTGCAAGAATATAGTTAACAATATACAGGAATTTAATTAAAAGTCGCCTTCAATTAGGCTCTGTAAACAAAATATTATCAAACCTTTCAAATACCGAAACAGCTTTATATCATCATGCAATTAACTGAACTTCAATTAATTTATTAATTATATAAAAATTGTTGCAAACAAACATTTTCATTCTATATTTGTACTTGTTTTTAATGAGTCTAAATAAACTAACCTCTACCTGTTAGTTTCGTTTATATTTTAGCACTATAATTCTTCATGTTTGTGGAGGGACGGTTTAAAGGACTGCTTATAAAACAAAATAGCGCCATGCTAAAGACGGCAATCTCTGCATGACGCCAAAAATCTAATATCAGCTGTAACTGCTATTAGTTGATTGACTCAATGAATCAATCACCTTTAACACACTGTAAGTATGAAAGGACCTGCAAGATAAAAAAAATTGGGCGCTCTCCCTATTTATTTATCCCAAGGTTCTTTCATAAACAGTTAATGGAATTTTTAACACTATACATTAACATTTATGATTTACAATCTTTTTTCTAATCACTCCCCTACGAGTAAAACTAGTTTTTTTACAAATCTTTTCTTTTCAGGGACTTGCAATGTACTTTTTCAGACCCTCATGTTTATTCTTTTTCCTTCTATTCTAAAATCGATCCAGTCCTATAATGAAAACTAACCTCTTAACCACTCTATTTATAATATTCTTAATAACATCCTCATACGCCCAAAATGGCATTATCAAAGGAACTATCCTGACACAGAAAGGAAATCCAGCCAAAAATGTGGTTGTCAAATTGAATGGCTCTCAAGAGATGGAAGTCGATTCTCTAGGAAAATACCAGTTCATTAACCTACCGGCAAAGACTTATGAGGTTAGGGCAAAACATATTGGTTTCACCTCCCAAGTCAGCACTATCGCATTAAAGGAAAATGAAACCCGAGTATTAGATTTTACGCTTGAAGAAGGGACCAATACTCTTCAGGAAGTAGTCATAAGTGCCAAGAAACCCATAGTGGAACATGAATTATCCAATTCCTTAAGGGTTCAGACTCCAATTCTAGAACTTTCCCAGAATGTGCAAACCATAAATGCTGAAGTGCTTGCAAAACTACAAGCATTCAATTTAGCGGATGGTGCATTCAGGAATATCTCCGGGGTAAGCCGACAAACGCATTGGAATGATATGTACGTCAATATCCATATGCGTGGGTCACAAATACAGGCTTTCAGAAATGGGATGAATATTGTCAGTTCCTATTGGAGTCCACTATCTGAAGACATGGCAACCGTAGAAAAAATTGAATTCGTAAAAGGACCAGCCGGATTTATGATGTCCAGTGGAGATCCTGCAGGAATCTACAATGTGGTTACCAAAAAGCCAACCGGACAAAAAAATGCCGAGGTAACCTTTAGCCTAGGAAGTTTTGAAAATTACAGAACCACCTTAGATTTGGATGGCAAGGTCTCAAAAGATGGCAGGTTATTATATCGATTGAATATTGCCGGTTCTTCAAAAGCTTCATTCCGCCCGAATGAAGACAATAAAAGACTTGTAATCGCTCCTGTTCTATCTTACAAAATCAATGATAAGACAACCGCAACATTAGAATACACCTATCAGAAAGCAATCATGACTGATGTTGGATCCGGTTATTTAATGTCTCCTTTTGGTTATAAAACCCTTTCTAGAGAAACCTCCTTTTCTCAAAAAGGAACCGAACCTATGGACATTGATGAACACTCCGCATACATCAATATCGAGCATAAATTAAATGAAAATTGGAAATTAACTGCTCAGGGTGCCTATTTTAATTACAACCAAATCGGCGCAAGCAGTTGGCCAAAAGATATTCTTCCCAATGGCAAGGTCATCAGGAAATCAGACACCTGGGATGCACAAAGCACCATGTTATTAGGCCAAGTCTTCTTAAATGGTTCATTTAACACGGGACAAATCAAACATCAAATATTGGCAGGGATTGATCTAGGTAGTAAATCCTATTTGGCAGACTGGAATCAAAGTATTGTTCTGGATAGTTTGAATGGTGGTGAGTTTGATCCTAAGAATCCTGTTTACGGATTTGACTTTGGACTTCAGAATTTTGACCGATCACATTCCTTGGCCCAACGCGCAGCTGTAGGCGGTGGTAGTATGGCCACGGATTACACCTCCGCCTATGTGCAAGATCAAATGAGCTTTTTTGATAATGCTTTACGTTTGACTTTGGCTGCTCGCTATACCTCCATGTCTATCAGTACCTGGGGCGGAGCACCAGTAAAAAGCGAAAAAGTCACACCGAGAATTGGTCTATCCTACTCCATTGATAAAAATACCGCAGTCTATGCATTACTTGACCAAGCTTTTCTTCCCCAACAAGGAATTTTATTTGACGGTTCTAAAATAAAACCAATCACAGGTAACAATTATGAACTTGGTATCAAAAGAGATTGGTTCAAAGGAAAATGGAATAGTACCATCGCGATCTATCAAATCACCAAAAACCATGAAATAACATCCTATGGACCTAGACCTGAGATGTCAGTCGAAGTTGGGCAAAAAAGAATCCGCGGGCTCGAAGTCGATATCCGTGGTGAGGTATTAAGGGGATTGAACCTGATTGCGAACTATGCATATACCGACGGACAAGTAACCAAAATCAATGAAGGTGTTGATGCCTTTTTTGTTGGACAAAGACTTGATGGTGCCGATGTTCATATCGCCAACCTATGGCTGGACTATGAATTGACGCGAGGAAAGGCAAAAGGTTTGGCCTTCCAATTTGGAGGGATGTCAAATATCCAACGTGCCTTGGAATTCTATTCCAAGGATGAACCCGAAAAAAATATTGAAGACTATTTCCGCTTTGATGCCGGAATGGGCTACCGCATCGACAAATTCAGTGTCAATCTAAATGTACAGAACCTTTTGGATAAATACTTGATTGAGGGCGGTAGTTATTACACCAGCTACTTCAGTACCCCTGTTTACTCTTGGCAAGCCGGTGCACCAAGAAACTATAGATTAACATTTGCATATAAATTCTAAAACCATGAACACAAAAACATTATTGACAATTTTAATAAGCCTTGTAAGCCTTCAATTTGCAAGTGCACATGCATTATGGATTGAAACCCAAACAAATGGCAAATTGAACCAGAAACATACGGTCAAAGTTTATTACGGTGAATATGCCGAAGGTTTGGTAGACCCAATCGATAAATGGTATTCAGATGTCAAGAATTTCGACCTGATTTTAATTGCGCCAGATGGAAGTAAAAAAACCTTAGAGAAAACTGCATCAACGGACCATTTCGAAGCTTCATTTTTACCTACTGAAAATGGATCCTATATCCTTTCAGTGGTAAAAGCTGCAAAAGAAGCCTATGAAACCATGAAATTCGAATTTTCTTCTACAGCCTTCGTCCAGGTCGGAAACGGATCGACTAAATTAAATAGCCTTCCTTTCCATGTTGAATCAACAGTCCAAAATCCAAAAGTTGGTGCAAGCCTGGAAGTCCAGGTATTGGAAGATGGTCAGGCTGAAAAAGAAAGAGAAGTGATTATCATGGGACCTGAAGGTTGGACCAAAACGCTCCATACCGATATTCAAGGAAAAGTTTCCTTTAAACCCTTGGTAAAAGGAAAATACATTATCGAAGCTTCTAAAACTGATGATAAAGTTGAAGATTGGCATGGCCAAAAGATTGAAAAAATCTGGAGAGGCAGCACTTATTCCATAAATGTAAATTAAGCTTATGCCTAGTAAAATGCTTGCCGGCATTTTACTAGGCTAATTTCCTTCTCAAATATTATGTACAGCCTGATCATATTTTTCGTTTTCACCGGTTCCTACTTCCTTTATTGTAGCAGCAAAAAAATGAAGAGCATCCATCAAGTAGAATTCAGTATTTTAAAAATTTTTCACCCCAATCAACTGAAACTCGCAGGATTTATCCTTTTGGCAATTGCCGCTATCTTAACTCTTTGGAAACAAGGTCTAGAAGCGGGAAGTTTTGCGTTTAGCGTTTATTTAATGACTTTCCTAAGTCTTTTGAATTTGCTCTTCCCCTATAAGACCATTAACTGGAAACATATCCTTCTTCTTTTTTCCATATCACTGACAATTGAAATTATTTTTTTCTAAATCCATCTTTACCCATGCCCGCAAACAAGAAATACCTAAGCTCTCCTTTCCAACGCTTTTTAAAAATCACCGCAGGCTTCTTTGCAGGATATATGCTCATGCTTGCCTTCCACAATTTCTTGACCCTATTCTGTGAAAGGAAAAACATTGTTATGCTGTCTGGTTTTTCTGGGTATATCATTTGGGCAATCCTGCTCCTATTGGCTTTTTTATCGAAAAATGGTTGGTACATCTGGGGAATATATCTTTGCCTAACCTTCCTTTTATCAATCCCTTTCATCTTTTAATTCATAATGAATACCAGAAATTATAACATCTACTTTAATACCCATACCATCAGTGGGATTATCATCTGTGCGATTCTCTATGTCATATTCTTTGCTGGATCATTTTCATTTTTCAGAAATGAAATTGCAGCTTGGCAGCAAGGGGATTCGTTCTCAAAAATGACTACTGCCGATGTAGACTGCGATTATTTATTGGATTCCCTCGGACAGGACATGGAACTAAAGGGAAGAGATATTACCTTTTCCTTTTATCATAAGAATGCTCGATCCTACATGAGCTATACCGAATCCAAGGACAGCTTGCAACATGAGAAAAACTTAGCCATAATCAATGAAAAAGTAGCCAACAAAGCAGATTGGACGACTACTGATTCAAAATATTTCGGATATAACTTTATCAACAGGAAGTCCGGCAGTTACAGTGAAAACTATGACCTTGCCGAATTTTTATATAGACTGCATTTTTTGGCTCAATTGAATGAGCTGCCCATCAATATAGGTATTGGCCCATTTGGTTATGTGGTTGCAGGATTTACCTCCTTTATCTTTCTCTTTGCGCTGATCACGGGCTTATTGCTACATTGGGACAAGATCGTTTCCAATTTCTTCATCTTTCGTCCCTTTTCCAAATGGAAGACGGTCTGGACCGACTTGCACACTGCCTTAGGGGTTGTAGGCTTCCCTTTTCAATTTGTCTATGCCGTGACCGGTATCTTCTTAATCTTAAATTCTGTCTTAGCTATCCCATTTGAAAAGATAATCTACAAAGGTGATTCAGAAACCATGTACACTGACCTTGCCTTTAACCATAAAGTCAACCTGCCATACAGCTATTCAGCCTTAGTTCAAACCCCAACGGTCAATCCTTTATTGGATTCAGTAAAGAGAAAATGGCCGGATAGTCGTGTATTTCGTCTCAGCATAAAGAACTATGGGGACCAAAATATGCAAATCATTGCTGAAATTAGCCCAACCTACTCCAAGCACATGGCTGGTTATGGAATCTATAACATACGGGCGATGGATGGGAAAATACTGGAGGAGAAGACCCCCATGTACAATTCCACTTTTGTAGATCATGTCAAGAGTCTCTTGTATAGGTTACATTTTGGAGATTATGCTGGTTACCCCCTTAAATATCTTTCCTTTATTATGGGAATCATGGGTTGTTTGGTCATTTCATCGGGAATCATGATCTGGTTAGTCGCAAGAGACAAGAACAATGTACCAAAGCATAAAAGAAAATTCAACTTCTGGTTGGCGAACATATACCTAGCCATCTGTTTATCCATGTTCCCAACGACTGCAATTACCTTCATAGCGGTAAAATTAACTGCAAATGTAAATCAGGAATTCCTATATCAGGTTTATTTTTGGACTTGGCTCCTATTTAGTGCTTATTATATCATCCGTAGAAATATCAACAGAACGAATAGGGAAACCCTATTGATCGGAAGCATCCTTGCCTTTATGGTACCCATCGTCAATGGGGTCTTTGGTAAAAATTGGGTATGGAATAGTTTGATTGAAGGAAATATAGATCTGTTCAGTATCGATTTTCTTTGGATCTGTATTGGTCTGGTCGGAATATTTATCTATAGAAAAATCAATAAGCAGAACAACGCAAGAGCATAAGGTCAATTACCTCAATAAAGTCTCTTTAATTAAGATATATAAGCCTACAATAAGGATCATATATCCAAAGCCTTTTTTGAGGTTTTTGTTGCTGATTTTCTCTGAAAGGTAAAAACCAATGAAAATACCGATCACGGTACCACCGGTATAACCGATCAATAATTCCCAATCAAAGAGTTCAAACTTCTCCAGATCACCCATTACGCCAAAGAAAGAATTAATACTGATAATGATCAAGGAGGTAGCCACGGCCTTCCGCATGGGCAAATGGTAAAAATTGACCAATGCGGGAATAATGAGGAATCCTCCTCCAGCACCGACCAAACCTGTCACCAATCCAACCAAAGCTCCTTGAAACACAATAACCTCTATGGGCGTTTTCACATATTCCGGAGGCACTTCAGGGTTGTATTTAGCAGAGCGAATCATACTCAACGAGGAAGCTACCATAACAAAGGAAAACAAGATCATCAACAGTACATTTTGATGAAAGCTATATCCTGCTATGTGGATGACCTCTGGAACCAAAGGAAGAATGAAGGAACGCGTAATAAATACAACAATCAGAGAAGGAACACCAAAGGTCAAGACCTTTGGAAGGTCTGCTTCCTTTTTTATAATCCCCCGCACGGCACCGATCAATGAAGTGATACCAATGGCGAAAAGCGAATAGGTCGTGGAAAGTGTTGGTTCGACTGCCATAATGTAGACCAAGATCGGCACAGTCAATATGGTACCACCACTGCCAATTAACCCTAAAGTTATTCCGACCAAAATTGCTAATACACAGCCAAGGATTATCATATAATCAATAGATTGGTTAAAATATCATTATTCTTCCCACTCATAAAAGTAAAGGAAATTAATTAAAATAAACCATTTCCAAATCTTTTTCCTGAAAGCTGATAATTTTTATTCTTTTCCTTTAAATTGCATTTAATCTATACTACCCTGATCTAAATTTCCCGGAAAAATCGCAGCACATCAGAAATTTATTGGACAACAAAGGGGACTTGTTTTGGACACATTGCTAACCACAGCAATATCTCTCGAATATGCCTCGAATAAGGCCAGGCTAATTCCCGAAAAAAACATCCAAAAGTAGAATGTTCACCCCATCAGATTGGTCAGAAAAAAAGCCTGAAATTGGAAAAATCAGGCTTTGACTAACAAAAATATAAAAGAATGTGATTATTGGGCAGTATCTTGAACTGTAGTATCGACCTCCGTTGAATCTAAATTGATAACTTCAGCATCCGGAGCGTTTATGTTATAGCGTTCTGCATCTCCCCCCTGTTCAGGGTCTGGAAGAACTTCAGTTTCTGTTTCTGTATTTTCGCTATTGTTACAGCTGGTCATAGTAAAGAATCCCATGGCAAATATTCCAATTACTAATTTTAACTTATTCATATGCTTGTCATGTTGATTTGTTAATAAAACCATCCAAAAGAAGAAATGTTTTAATGACGATAAAAAAAAAAAACCTGACCTTCAAGAAGAAAGCCAGGTATCATTCAGGTTATTTTTAGTTAATAAAGGTCACAACTTTTCACCATGTTGGGAGATATCCAGACCAACCTCCTCATCGGCATCAGATACCCGTAACGGCGTAATCATATCAGTAAGCTTCAATAAAATGAATGCCATTAAAAGGATAAATACCGCAGCCAGAACCAGTCCTAGCATATGGGCTGAAAACAATTTCCATTCACCATAAAACAATCCATTATCTGGGATAGCGGGGTTAATGGCATTCGTGGCAAATACACCGGTCAAGATCATACCTACCATACCGCCTACACCGTGGCTTGGGAATACATCCAAGGTATCATCGATCCTGGAGCGTGTTCTCCAAGCAATCACTACCCTGCTGATCACAGCGGCAACAGCCCCTATGACCAGGGAATGTCCAAAAGTGACGAAACCTGCCGCTGGTGTAATGGCGACCAATCCCACAACGGCGCCAATGCAGACTCCCATTGCGGAGGGTTTGATTCCCTTGGCTGCATCAAAGAATATATAGGTCAGGGCAGCCGCTCCAGATGCGGTAGAAGTGGTAATCAATGCTGTCGCTGCTAATTCTGAAGCCGAAAATGCCGAACCAGCATTGAAACCTATCCAACCAAACCATAGTAATCCAGTACCCAATAGCACATAGGTGATACGTGCCGGGCTATGACTATGCATATCTTTTCCTTTTCTCAAATATATTGCAGAAGCCAATGCCGTTAATCCTGCAGACATATGGACCACTGTTCCGCCAGCAAAGTCCAATACACCTAGCTTGAATAGGAAACCTTCGGGATGCCAAGTAGCATGTGCCAATGGCGCATAGATAAAAACAAAGAACAAACAGATAAAGAGCACATAGGAAGTAAATCGAATCCTTTCTGCAAATGCACCTGTAATCAGTGCAGGCGTAATAATGGCAAATTTTAACTGATAGATGGCAAAGAGTGCAAATGGGATGGTTGGCGCTGCATCCCAAGGTCCGCGCTCCAATACATTATTGAACATAAAAAATGTGAAAGGATTGCCAATAACCCCTCCTATTGACTCGCCGAAGACCAAACTGAACCCAAAGATTACCCAAATCACGGCAACCACAGCCATACAGATAAAACTTTGCAACATGGTGGAAATAACGTTCTTTTTTTTGACCATACCACCATAAAAGTAAGCCAAACCGGGAGTCATGATCAAAACTAGGGCCGTAGAAGTCAACATCCATGCGATATCGGCATAATTATACCCAGAATTTGAATGGATTTGAGGTGTTTTTGAAAAAACAAGCGATATTAACACTAAAACACTCATAAAAACGAGGGGAACATAAGACTTTTTACCTGACAACACCATAATTATTAAATTTTGTTCAACAAAAATACGTTTTTATTGATTTTATCAAAATTTATTTTGATTTTTTATGAAAATAAATCAATTATTTCGTTTAAACTTTAAATATATACCAAATTAAATTGAACAAAACCATCAAATAACAGCAAACAGCAATAATTAACAGTGTATTTCGAAGTTTAAAATTGATAATTATTAAAATATTGTAAAAACCTAACCGATTTTAAATAAAGACTAGAAAATACTAGGTTAATTTCAATTACTACCCTATTTTTCCAATTCTATTTGAGTTAAAAAGCTGAAATTTTGATTTTGGAACAAACAATTCGACAAAAATTGAGATATTTAATAGAAACATTGGCTGATACATGGAAGATCTGTTCAAAATATATAAGGTAGATAATAAAGAGGCATTATACATACAAAGCCAGAGCAATGAGCCCCATAATCATCAATTTGAGGAACTCATCATTGGAATGAAAGGAAAAATTGAGCATTTCATCGATTTCAAAAATGAGACCTATACAGCTCCGTTTGTTTGTTTTGTAAGTCGAGGGAAAATCCATCGGATAGTGCCGATGTTGGAAAATGGAGCCTGTGATTTTTGGGTACTGCGATTTAAAAGTGAATTTATTCCTGAAACCACCTTTAACCTATATGGTTATTTCCATGATAATGCGAACCTGGCTTTCCCTACGGGACGGTGTTTTGAACGGCTGGAGCAAATCTGCAAAATGATATACGATGAGATGCAACAGGAAAAGCCTGAACTTGCCATTGTAAGGGAATTATTGAACAGCTTATTTACCATGATCGAAGCAGAAAGGAAAAAGCAACAACCCGACCATTTGAACCTCTTTAAAAATCAAGACATTACGTTCAAGAACTTCCTCAACATTTTGGAAGAGAACTTTCGCAGGCCTGAAGGCGTAAATTATTATGCAGAGAAGCTCTTTATGAGTCCCCGGAACCTAAACAGCATCACCCAAAATATTCTCCAACAGAGTGTTTCCGAAATTATTGAGACCCGAAAACTCATTGAAGCCAAAAACCTGTTGATCAGCAGCAATAAAACCATTTCAGAAATTGGTTTTGAATTGGGTTATTCCGACAAGGCCTATTTTACCAGTGTTTTCAAGAAGAAGTCAGGACAGACGCCCACGGAATTCAGGGAAGAAATGAACCGCTTGATTTCCTAATTCTTATACCTTTCTTCCAAATTCTCATACCACCGACCAACATATCCTAGCGATATTTGTAAATACATTGGAAAGGTATTTATAATGGAAGATATGACAAGAAAACAATTTTTAGCTGCAGCCGCCACCTTGCCTTTGGCAGGTGCCGCAGTGAAGTTGAAAAGTCTCAATAAATTTATAGATGGACTGAACAGTAGCAGCAATATGCCGGTGCTGTTTTTGGGCCATGGTAGTCCGATGAACGCTATTGAGGACAATGAATTTGTTCAAGGGTTCAAAAATATAGGTAAGGAAATCGAAAAACCAACGGCTATCCTCGTTATCTCGGCTCACTGGGAAACCAAGGGAACCTATGTAACGGCAATGGAAATGCCAAGTACCATCCATGATTTTGGTGGATTCCCGCAAGCACTGTTCGATGTACAATATCCGGCTCCCGGCTCTCCTGAATTGGCAGCGGCAGTAAAAGATATCGTGCACAGCAAAGAGGTTCACTTGGATGATAAATGGGGCTTGGACCATGGATCTTGGTCGGTAGTAAAACACCTCTACCCCAATGCCGATGTTCCCATTATCCAAATGAGCATCGACTACAGCATGCCTGCCGCCCATCATTATGCATTAGCCAAGGAATTAGCTGCCCTACGCAAGAAAGGTGTATTGATCATCGGGTCAGGAAACAATGTACATAACCTGAGAATGGTGTCTTGGAAGCATCTCAACACGGTTGGTTTTGCTTTTGATTGGGCACAAGAGGCTAACGAAAAAATGAAGGAATATATTTTGGACGGCAACCACCAACCTTTGATAGACTTTCAAAAGCAAGGTTCTGCCTTTCAAATGGCAATTCCTACAGCAGAACACTATCTGCCAATGATCTATGCTTTGGCCCTGCAAGAGAAAAATGAAGATCTACAGATATTCAATGATGCCGCAGTAGCTGGTGCATTGACCATGACATCCTTTAAAATAGGTTAATAACTGATATTTAGAAGGTTAATTGTTAAGAAGCTATCGAGAATTCGATAGCTTCTTTTTTGTTTTCTATTCCTGCCATTCACCGAAACGAATTTTTTGCAGGGTTTTTTCGCCGAATAATCTTCAAGTTTTACCGAGTTTTCCAAAGGCCTTGCCTATTCTCCCTGTTCGCGCCTCTGTTTTACATATACCTTTGAATCAAACAATTACAAACATAAAAAACTAATAAATTAAAAATTCAAAATCATGAAAACGCTAATCTCACTAATCGCAGCAACAGTATTTACACTTGTCAGTTCATTTGTATTTGCTAACAGTAAACCAGAACCTGTAAAGTTCATTAAGGTAGAATCTATTATCGATCACTATATCGATGCCACCAACAATGGCGAAGTAGCATTGGTAGACCATCTATTCACTGAAAACTTCAAATACGCAACGCCAAACAACGGTCAACGTGAGCTTATTGGAAGAAGTACCTTGGTCAATCACTTGAAAAAGCAAAAAGGAGTAAAATTAAGAGCTGAAACATCCTACAATTTCGTGGAGAAAAACGATGACTGTAGCATTGTAAGAATCGCTACTAAATTTGAGCATTTCACAAGATATGATTATGTTACCCTATGCAACAACAAAGACGGATGGAAAATAAGCAATGTAACCGTAACATACCCTGTAAAATAAGTCCCTCTTCGTTTATAAGTAGATTTTTGCCCAAAAGGTGTAACTGAACGTTATGCCTTTTTTCTTTAATACCCCAACCCATTCTTAGTCTAGGCTTAACCTAGTTCCCAAGAGCTAGAACCAATGAATTTGTAATCAGGGAAAATTTCTGTATTTTCAAATTCTTAAACCTATTTAAAAAATGAAAAACACTATTCTTTCACTGGCAGCAGTAGGCCTATTATTTTGCAGCACAAGTCAAGCACAACAAAATCCTGTTTTCGAAGGCTGGTATGCCGATCCTGAAGGCATCATTTATAATAATGAATATTGGATATTCCCAACATATTCTGCTCCGTACGAAGAACAGATTAAGTTTGACGCCTTTTCCTCAAAAGATCTTGTAAATTGGAAAAAGCATCCCAACATCTTGAACAATACGGAGGTAAAATGGGCCAACAAAGCTATGTGGGCTCCATCTGTAATTGAGAAAGATGGAAAATACTATTTCTTCTTTGGCGCCAACGATGTGCATGAAGGAGAAATTGGTGGGATTGGGGTAGCAGTAGCAGACAAACCTGAAGGTCCGTACAAAGATTTAATTGGAAAACCATTGATCAATGAGATCGTTAATGGCGCTCAACCCATAGATCAGTTTGTATTCAAGGATAAAGATGGTCAACACTACATGTTTTATGGTGGTTGGGGACATTGTAATGTTGTGAAATTAAGTGATGATTTTAAGAGCCTTGTTCCATTTGAAGATGGAACCATTTACAAGGATGTAACTCCAGAAAACTATACCGAAGGTCCATTCATGTTTATCAAGGACAATAAATATTACTTTATGTGGTCTGAAGGCGGATGGACAGGTCCTGATTATAAAGTAGCCTATGCCATTTCAGACACACCATTTGGTCCATTTGAAAGAATAGGCACAGTGCTTCAGCCTGATCCTAAGATCGCATATGGTGCAGGGCACCATTCGGTGATCAAGATCCCTAATGAGGACAAATACTATATGGTATACCACCGTCGTCCATTGGATAAAAAAGGTGCCAATGAACGCGAAACCTGTATCGATGAAATGAAATTCGATAAAGACGGTAAGATCCTGCCTGTACAGATGACATTTGAAGGCGTAAAACATGTACTGAAATAATGGATAAGAACCAAAAAGAAAAGCCATTCCTATACATGGGAATGGCTTTTCTATTTTTAACCTTATCTTAGTAGCCTCAAAGCATTTAACATGAAATTCGGAAAAGTAGACGATCCTAGCCATATTGATTTTTCTCTGCCAGCGACTCCCATAGAGACCGTCAAATTGTTGAACAAATATAAAAAAGATGATGATTTTGAAATATTTGTGGGCTACCCGAAATGGTCAAAGGCTGATCTGAAAGGCTTTTATCCACGCGGTACGAAAGATGAACTGAACCTCTATTCCCAAAACTTCAATGCAGTTGAATTTAATGGCACATTCTACCGAACACCGAGCAAGGAACAGGTATTGATCTGGAAGAACAGAACAACGGAAGATTTTAAATTCTGCCCGAAGTTTACCAATAGCATCAGCCATTATTCTAGATTAAACAATACCGATGAAAAGGTTGCGGCCTTTGTGGATTCTACGGTGCTTTTTGAAGAAAAGTTGGGCATGGCATTTCTGCAAATGCCAGAGAACTTTAGACCAAAGGCATTTGAAAGGTTGGAAGGTTTTTTGGAACGATTTCCAAAAGGATACCCCCTCGCCTTTGAAGTTCGTCATGAAGAATGGTATAATGACAAAGAGGTTTTAGAGAAATATCTGAAACTGCTGACCAGCACCAGGACAACGAACATCATTGTGGACACACCCGGGAGAAGGGATATGCTGAACTTTAGGCTGACCACTCCGGTAGCTTTTATTCGATTTGTGTCATCTACCGAAATACTTGACAAAGAACGGCTTGCCAATTGGGTCCTGAAGCTAAAAGAGTGGAAAGATGCGGGTCTGAAACAGGCTTATTTCTTTATCCACCAAAAAATTGATCCTGCAACTTCTTTCTTATCGACTGATTTTGCTGAAGAACTCAACAAAGAACTGCACTGCAATATTCCAATAGCAAAAAAGACGCTCTAAAAGCGTCTTTTTGTATTTCTGTTAAGGATATACCAAAGCTCCCGAGACGTTCCAAAAGCTAAAGCTATCGCCTTCGCGAGGTCCTTGTGGAATCTGTACTCGTACGGTATGTTTTCCAGCTTTCAAATCTCCCAAATCTATAAAGACAGGATTGGTAACTGTTCCTGGGCACTAATTCGACCTGCTCAAGTCGGAAGAAGACAATCCATCTTCAAAATTCCCACTGACTGGGTTATATAGTCGGTAGCTACCGCAATCTAATCGCCAAGGAGTGAACTGTGCCTGCAATTTACCATCCATAAAAATCTTATTGGGTTTAGGGACAAACTCATCTCCATTCCCCCAACCACCATGGCCAGTAGTAATATATCTTAGCTTCGCCCCTTTGATATCCTCTGTTAGGTCAAAGGTCAACTCCAATCCCTTTTCATCAGCAAACATGGTCGGATAGATCTGACCGCCCATTTCCATGATATTAGTCGTATTGAACAATGGCATAATCTTCATACCACTTGCATAATTGGATCCACCGGGATGAATGGTCAGCTCTAAACTAACCTTGTGGCCACCTTTGTCATAGTTTCCAATATAAGTACCGATATATACTTCCTTGCCTGAAAGCACGGAAAGGAATTCGGAAATATCTTGCCGGTAGATTACGCTATCTTGCCAGGTTTTACCCTTTAAAGCCAATCGATCATTAAAGTGAGAGACTCCAAATGGGGTAAAAAATCGCATGAGCTCAAATACTGGCGAGAATTCTGAAGTACGGACCATACCAGGATAACTGACCCCTGCAGAGTCTGTGACCTTTGGAAGGGTTTCCATTCCATTTTTCATTCCATCCAAAAAACTGATTTTTTGATCTTCAGCAATCAAGAAAACCGAGCCAGTCCTGTCATAGGCATCGCCATTTGATTTTTCGATCAACTGGATAAAGGCTTGGCTATTTTCGTCGACCTGAGGAACCTGTACTTTTTTGAGTATGACGGTACCTTCTGCAAACCTGAAAATAGAATCAGATTTGATTCCCGGTTGAAAACAGATCTGTTCATTTTGGAAAATAGGAATATGTACGAACCTACTCTTCCAAAGCTCGTCCCTATAGGATAGTTCATCTAGCAAATCTGCCTTATTAATTTCCGGAAGGTCCTTTGGCCAAGCTTTAAGCTTCTCAATTGAAGCAGCGACTAGCCCAGAATTGCCATTTCTGCGGTATTCTAGTACCAATCCTAAGCCTTGCCCCAAGTCATTTGGAGCTGCATTGATCGATAGATCATTACTGTATAATAATTCAATCTTATTGGAATTGACTGAGGTAACCACTTTTTTAGTCTTATGCTTTAAGATTTCAGTTCCAGCACCCTGTTCTTCATAAGCATACTTAGTCAAGGTTGTACTATCCACGGTACTGATCTGCTTTGAGGCAGATAAATAGGCAATCCGATAGACCTTTTTATTGGAATAATCAAAACTGGAGACCTCTGCAGGATAGCGTGCAGAACCCGAAACCAAACTCTCCTTGGTAATGAATGATTTTCCTTTCGTGGCGAAAACCACCACTGGATCTTGCTTCATCATGGCACCATCACGAAAATAATGGTAGGTGATTTTATAGGTTTCTTGGCCAAAGACCAGGTTGGCCAGTGAAAGAAACATTATGAGTACGAATCCTCTTTTCATTTTCAAATATTAATAGACTTCAATAGTAGTACCGTTTTCCATGGGATGTGAGGTACAGATCAAGCATCTTCCATTGTCCACCTCCCTGTCTGTCAAAACCTCATTGTAATCCATCCTGACAGCTCCTTTGGTAACTTGGGAGATGCAGGTGCTGCACATTCCCGACTTGCAGGAATATGGCAATTTGATCTTATGCTCTAACCCGATGTCCAGGATCGTCTTATCGTATGGAATGGTCATTGGATAGTCCTTGCCCTGAAACTTCAGAACAATATCATAGCTAGTCATGTCCACCGGTTCTTCTTCCTTCTCGTCCTCGTCTTCCTCTTCTTCAGGGAAATGAAAAGTTTCCCTTTTGATATCCGCTTCCGGAACACCCATTCCCAATAAGGTAAAGCGGACCAAGTCCATATAAAACAGAGGCCCACAGGTGTAGAAAACAGCTTCCTGCCCATCATTTAAATGCTCACGGATAAGATTCAAGATATAATCCCTGTTCAATCTTGCTGTCAAAAGGTTCTTGCTGTTGGACCAGATAAATTCAACATGCAATCGGTCCGGGTAGTCAGCTTGCCATTTTAGGAGCTCATCATAAAAGATGGTCTGCTCCTTGGAGCTATTGCTGTAGACCAAGACCACTTTAGTGTCAGTTTCCGCCACTAATGCAGTTTTCAGAATGGAAAACAAGGGAGTTACCCCTACTCCAGCCCCGAAAAGAAAAATTGTTCTTTTATTGTCTTCCGAAGGGATATAAGTAAATAATCCCTGTGGGTCCATTACTTGGATTTCATCGCCAACCTGCGTTTTATGGTGAAGCAATCTCGAAATCTCGCCATTATCCACCCGCTTTACGGTAATCTCATAAGGCTCATCAACCACCGGACTACTCGAAAAGGAATAGGAACGTCTAACTTCGCGCTCGCCAAAAGCAAAAGCCAAGGTTAAAAATTGCCCAGCTTTATAAGGGGGATAGTTCCCTGAAATATCTTCAAATCGAATGGATATATTGTGATTGGGTTGTTGAATGATCTCTGAAATCCTGAATGTAAACATGATGTTAAAGATAACAGCTTACAATAGAATTTTCAAATAGAAATAGTCAATAGGACATCAATAAAACATAAGTAAGCAGCATTTTCCATAAATAATTGCGAAGCGGAGGTATTCCATAGTAAGTTTAAGTTGGCTCAGCGAGTTAGGCACAAAAAAAGAGGTTTAACCTTGCGGTTAAACCTCTTGTGTTATTTTGTTGAAGCCTTGGATTAAAGCTTACGTTTTACTTCTACTTGTTCGAATGCTTCTACAATATCTTTCTCTTGGATATCGTTAAATCTCTCAATGCTCAAACCACATTCGTAACCTTGTGCAACTTCTTTCACGTCGTCTTTGAAACGTTTCAATGAAGCTAATTTTCCGGTATGGATTACTACACCTTCCCTGATTATGCGCACATCGTTATTTCTGTTGATCTTACCATCAAGAACCATACATCCGGCGATTGAACCGACTTTGGAGATCTTGAATACCTCACGGATTTCAACCTCAGCAACGATTTTCTCTTCAAGTTTCGGTGCCAACATTCCTTCCATCGCAGATTTGATCTCTTCGATCGCATCATAGATGATGGAGTAAAGACGAATATCAATCTGTTCGTTCTCTGCCAACTTACGGGCATTTTGAGTAGGACGAACTTGGAAACCGATGATGATCGCATCTGAAGCAGAAGCTAATAATACGTCTGACTCAGAGATAGCACCAACTGATTTGTGAATGATATTAACTTGGATTTCATCCGTAGACAGTTTCAATAATGAATCGGATAATGCTTCGATTGAACCATCCACATCACCTTTAACAATGATGTTAAGTTCTTTAAAGTTACCGATCGCAAGACGTCTTCCGATTTCGTCAAGGGTAATGTGCTTAGTAGCACGCATACCTTGTTCACGTTGTAATTGTAGACGTTTGTTAGCAACCTGACGAGCTTCAGATTCACTTTCCATAACGTAAAGTTTATCACCCGCAGTTGGAGCACCAGACATACCTAAGATCTGTACCGGCATGGAAGGTCCTGCTTCTTTTACGCGTTCGCCGCGCTCATTCGTCAAGGCCTTAACTTTACCAGAATAAGATCCCGCTAAGATTGGATCACCAATTTTCAAGGTACCTCCCTGTACAAGTACAGTCGTTACAATACCTCTACCTTTATCTAAAGCAGCTTCGATAACCGAACCTACAGCACGTTTTTTAGGATCTGCCGTCAGTTCAAGTAATTCTGCTTCTAATAATACTTTCTCTAATAATAATTCAACGTTCTCACCCGTTTTAGCGGAGATCTCTTGAGCTTGGTATTTACCACCCCAATCCTCAACTAAAATGTTCATGATGGATAGTTGCTCACGGATCTTATCTGCATTTGCACCAGGCTTATCCACCTTGGTGAAAGCAAATACGATAGGAACGTTTGCAGCCATCGCGTGGTTGATTGCTTCTTTTGTTTGAGGCATCACCGCATCATCCGCTGCAATCACGATAATAACGATATCCGTTACTTGAGCACCACGAGCACGCATCGCCGTAAAGGCTTCGTGACCTGGAGTATCTAAGAATGTGATTTTCTTACCACCTTCTAATTGTACGGCATATGCACCAATGTGCTGGGTAATACCACCGGCTTCACCTTTGGTTACATTCGCTTTACGGATGTAGTCAAGTAAGGATGTTTTACCGTGGTCAACGTGTCCCATTACCGTAACGATAGGCGCTCTAGGAACCAAACGAGTTTCATCGTTTGCTTCTTCTAGTTCTGTTGTTTCCTCATCCTCAGGTTTGATAAATTCAATTTGGAATCCGAATTCATCAGCTACGATTGCCAATGTTTCAGCATCCAACCTTTGGTTGATCGAAACGAACATACCCAAGCTCATACAAGTACCGATAACCTGAGTAACAGGAACATCCATTAAGTTTGCCAATTCATTCGCTGTAACGAATTCTGTTACGCGCAATACTTTTGACATTGCTGCTTCTTCCATTGCTGCTTCTTCAGCAGAAAGCGCTATATCATCACGTTTTTGACGGCGTAATTTCGCACGTTGAGCAAATTTACCGGATTTACCAGCACCGCTCAAGCGAGCAAGTGTTGCTTTGATTTGATCTTGGATTTCCTTTTCAGTAGGTTCTTCCTTCGGTGTATCAGGTTTTCTGTTTCTATCATTACGACCTCTGTTGTTACCATGTCGGTCGTTGTTAGGATGATTTCCACGGTTTGGTCTGTTTCCACCTTGGAATGGAGGGCGATTTCCGCCATCTTGTCTGTTGCCATGTTGTTGTCCATGTCCCTGTCCAGCTTGACCTTGGTTTTGACCTTGTTGGCCTTGTCCTTGATGTCCTTGACCTTGATGGCCTTGACCATGTCCAGGACCACCATGTCCAGTGTTAGGTTTGTTCGTACGCTTGCGCTTACGTTTGTTGTCATGTTGGTTCCCACCAGCATTATTTGACGATGAAGCAACTGGCTTGTGTGGTTTAGATACAGGCAACTGAATCTTGCCAACTACTTTAGGACCGCTTAAAGTCTCTGAACGTGCGCGGATTACATCATCGACAGGTTCAGCTTTAGCAGCAGGTTTTTCTACTTCTTTATTTTTTTTCACCTCTTCAGGTTGTTTTTCTATCTTTTCAGATTTCTGTGGCTGTGCAACCTTCTCAGGCTGTACTGGCTTTTCTGTTTGAACTGGTGCCTCTTCTTTCACAGGTTGAGCAGGTTTTACAGGTTGTTCAACAACCGGCTTCTTCTCTTCAACTTTGGCGACCTCTTCTTTCTTAGGCTCTACTTCCTGTTTCGCAACTGGAGCTTCTTCTTTCTTAACCTCTACTTTCTTCTCTGGTTCAGCAGGTTTTTCTTCTTTAGGCTCAGGTTTAGCAGCTGGCTTACCACGCTTCAAACTATCCAAGTCTATCTTACCTACCACCTTCAGCGCTGATCCCGAATCTTCTTTCTTCGTATCCTCAGCAGGCTGGGCATTCTCCGTAGAAGCATTTTTAATCAGGATTTCCTTCACATCAGCAGGGTTTTCCTTTTCTTCAGTAGATTCAGGGCTAGAGCTAGCAGTGCCTGTGGCTGGACCTTCTTCACGGCGAATCTTGCCGATAACTATTTGTTTAGCCTCGTCTTTAACAATCTTATCACCCTGAAATTCTTTCAAAAGAACGCCATACATCTCAGGGCTCAACTTCGAACTTGGTTTAGAGTCTACATCAAACCCTTTCTTAACCAAATATTCTACAGCCGTGCCTATCCCAATGTTGAGCTCTTTTGCCGCCTTAAGCAAGTTTATACTTTTACCTTCTGTCATCTACTATTTCCTAAATATAATTTCGTACTACAAAAATATGTTTTTTTACAAGGATTTAACAATTTATTATAAATTGTTAAACCCTCAGATTCGAACTTTTTATTATTCGAATTCCGCTTGTAAAATACGTAGGATCTCGCGAATGGTATCTTCTTCTAAATCCGTACGTCTTACAAGTTCTTCTTCGGACAGTGCTAATACAGATCTAGCTGTATCTAAACCAACGCGTTTAAACTCGTCGATAATCCATCCGTCAATTTCATCTGCAAATTCTTCGATGTCCACATCTTCCTCTTCTTCTCCGCTCTCACGGTAAACATCGATTTCATAGCCAGTTAATTTACCGGCCAATTTAATATTGTGTCCACCACGACCAATTGCCAAAGAAACCTGATCTGGTTTCAAGTAAACAGCCGCGGTTTTGTTTTCTTCATCAATCTTGATTGAAGTAATACGCGCAGGACTTAATGCACGCGTAATATATAAAGAGTGGTTGGTTGTAAAGTTGATTACGTCGATGTTCTCATTGCGCAGCTCACGAACGATACCATGGATACGAGATCCTTTCATACCAACACAAGCTCCAACAGGATCGATACGGTCATCATATGACTCTACAGCTACCTTAGCGCGCTCTCCTGGTTCACGAACGATCTTCTTAATGGTAATCAAACCATCAAAGATCTCAGGAACTTCTAATTCAAACAATCTCTGCAAGAATTCCGGAGCAGTACGTGAGATAATAATCTTAGGATTATTGTTCATCATGTCCACTTTGTCAACAACCGCACGGATGCTATCTCCTTTTTTGAAATAATCCGCAGGGATTTGCTCACTCTTAGGAAGGATCAACTCATTTCCATCCTCATCTAATACTAAGATCTCTTTTTTCCAGATCTGATAAACCTCACCAATCACCAACTCACCTTCACGATCTTTATATTTCTTGAAGACTTCGTCTTTCTCAAGCTCAAGGATTTTAGAAACCAATGTCTGACGAGCTGCTAAAATCGCACGTCTACCAAAGCTTTCTAAAGTAATTTGCTCAATGTAATCATCTCCTACTTCTAAATCTGGATCATATTTGTGCGCTTCTTCCAATTCGATTTCTAGATCATCATCTTCTGAGAAACCATCTTCCATAACTACACGCGTACGCCAGATCTCTAAGTCACCGTTATCTGGGTTGACAATAACGTCTACATTCTCGTCAGTTCCAAAACGTTTGCGGATCATACTGCGGAACACCTCCTCCAAAACGGTAATTACGGTTGGACGGTCGATGTTCTTAAAGTCTTTAAACTCTTGAAACGAGTCAATCAAGTTTATATTAGTACTCATTCTTATTTAAATGAAATTAACACCTTTGTTTCCTTTATATGTTCTAAGGGAATTTCAGCTTGTTGCAACACAGCTTTCTTTCCTTTTTCTTTTACTTTCTCTTCTATGCTGATCGACCCGTCATTGATTGCCAATAACTGTCCTTCTCTTTTCGTTCCATCCTGCATCTTAACCTGAACATCTCTACCGATATTCTTCTCGTACTGTCTGTTCAATAACAAAGGGGAATCAATTCCTGGAGAAGAAACCTCCAAGCGATAGGCTTTATCAATTACGTTTTCTTCTTCTAAATGAAAACCAACATGGCGACTCACTTGAACACAATCTTCAATTGCGATCCCATTATCTCCATCCAGAAGAATCTCTAAAACGCCATTCTTTAAAAACCGAACACTTACAATAAATAAATCCGGTCTGTCGGCGATTTTCTCTTCTACTAACTCGATTACTCGATTTTCAACCTGCATATTTTAAAAAATGAATTAAAAAAGGGGGCATACCATGCCCCCTTCCTTTCAGATAGTACAAAGGTACAAAATGTATTTCTTATTTACAAACCATGAATTAGATGTTAATTTTTATCGACTACTGAATTGATAGTTTTCTGCATTTGCGCCATCATGGTAGACAAAGCTTCCAAGGTCGGCTCTGGATTAGGCTCAGGCAATTCTGTACTCACAAACCCTTTCGCCTTCCACACCTCCAATATCTCATTTGCAGAAACCCAATATGGTTCGTAGGTCTTATTGTCTGATACCAGTTTCAGACCTTTATCTTCTTTAAACTTCTGACCAATCCTCTTATAAACGATCCCCTCGTCTGAAGACACGATCACATAAGTCTGGCCAGGTTTGATATCATGCCAATTCTCTACATATTCAGCGATGATCAAAGATCCCGAGGCTAACGGCAACATGGAATCACCTTTGATCTCAAAAGCCCTATAGGTACCTTGATTAAACATTGGCAAAGAAAACTTTGGCAGCTCACTAACATATTCAGGATCTGCATAGCCATTCAAATATCCAGCACTCGCCTTAACCGGAACTAACTCAATATTTTCTCTATCATTGGAATCAACGGTCACACTTAGTACCCTCAGGTTGGAGGCATTGCTTTTTGGCGTAGGCTTCCATTTATCATCAATCTCATCATTGGCCAATTCATCCATACTCAAATCGTAGAACTCTGCTATCTTTTTTAGCAACTCATATTTAGGCTCTGCCCTATCCTCTTCATACGCGCCTACAGAAGCACGCTTAATTTCCATTAAATCAGCAAACTGCTGCTGGGTTAATCCTTTTTTCTTCCGAAGATATTTAAGATTTGATGAGATATTAGCCATAGATTTTTTTTATTTAATTTTTGGAATACTAAATTTATTAGTAATATTGTGCCAATAAAATTAGCAAAACGATTGCAAATTACCAAATAATTTAGCTAAAACAAGAATAAAATGAATAAATACTATACTTATATCGCAACAGATTCTAATCGCAAATTCTTACAGGCGGGATTTAGCCAAGATTTAAATTCAGTTTATCAGGATTTTCAGAGCACACAGGAGCCTACGCTCTTTTCCTTTGCCATGTTAAACCGTATCGTTCTAGTGGAAACCCATAACAGTTTGTTTGAAGCCGACAGAAGATTGCAGGAACTAAATTCTATGGGAAGGATTGTTAAAGAAAGATTGATCCGCAAGTCAAACCCAAATTGGCTTAGCTTATGTCCCCATCTATCAAAATTCGGCGCAAACAAAAAAGCCGTTGTTTATGCATAAGCTATAAACAACGGCCTTAACAACCTTTCCCTACACTAATCTCACTCTGCTCTCGCTCTTTTCTAAGTAGTTAGACTACCAACCCGGCGCAAAGTTTAATCCAAAGGTTCCAAATTTCTCCCTTGTAGGATTATTCAACTGAATAGCATAATAAGGCTCTAATATCATTGCCCCAAACAGGTTCACACGAAGTGATATACCAGCACTGAACACTGGCATGGTTACCCTTGGGTCATAACTGCTATAGGTCTGTCCATTGATGTTTTCACTAACGATATCATCATCTGTCTTCTTCCATTTCACGATACTGTTATTGCTCCAAGCCAAACCGCCATCAATAAAGAAGTTCAGGTCTGAAAATAGCAACCCCGAAGGAATTACGGCCAGTTTCTCAGGCCCTGTAAATGGCAATCTCACTTCAAAGTTTCCAACGACCATCTTAGAACCTGACAGGTCATTGTAGCCAATCATACTGTTAGGACCAAATGAATTGGACTCAAATCCACGGACCATATAAGGATAACCTATATATATATTGTAAAGCCTGTCGGCATCGGTACCCATACGCATATAAGAATACACCCTTGCTGCGATTGTTACCGGTTTGATCCTTTGGTATTTTCTCAGATCGACATTCAGTGCAGTAAAACTATAGGTACCGAAATACTGCTCCGCTCCTAGCCTATATCTGAAGCCCTGCAAAGGAGCTGCAATACCGAAAACGGCGTTATCACCGACAAAACCTGCGTTTACCTGCATGAGGTTAAAAGGATCCAGATTAGACACACCTAAAGCTTTTGCGGCCTCATCATTAGGGACACGCTCGCGGTTGCCATAGTAGTTATAATAGCTTTGGGTAAAACGGTCAACACGGTAGGAGTTATAAGAAATGGCTCCACCAGTTTCAAAACGATGGTGCCTGTTAAATGGATAGGCCACGAACGCATCAGCCTGGCTCTGGAAAGACCTCACCAAATACTGATCGATCACCGGCTCTACGCCATTACCTAAATCCCTTTGATCAAAATTATAGAAGCCAAAGCGGTATGGAATATGCGATAAAGATCCACCCCAATTCCAACGGCTTCTCTGATTGATATAAGCTACCTGTCCACCAAAATCATAGATTTCACCATTGATGTTCAAGGCTGCAAAAATCTGGTTGTAACCTAAGATATCTGAAAACATCCCTTGGATACCAGAGTTTATTCCTGCTCCGTACCTAGAACCCACGGACATCCCGACTCCACTATTCGCCAAGTAATCCAATTTGAATTTTGGTTTATATGGGATGTTCTGAATTTGCGAATTTGAGATCCTTCCATAAGCATTGAAGTTATAAAGGTTGGTATTCACCACATCAACCCCTCTACTCTGAACTGGTGGCAACATGGCTGCCTCAAGGTTCACGACACCCGGATCAACGGATTTGGTTTCAAACTCAGAACTTTTCGCTTTATAAATCGAGAAGGAATTATTCTTGAAATAAGAATAGATGATGTCATCATTGGCAGAAACGCTCATTGCCGGTGAGTATTCCGTAATTCCACTGATCCCCGTAAAGAAATCAGTCATTCTCTCCACATGACCACCGTCTATCACGATACGGTACATATTTCTAAACCCATCACTATTTGACAAGAAATAGATCTCTTTTCCTGAAGATGAAAAATGAGGGTTTAGATTATTTGCCCCTGGAAAAACAGGGATATTTTTTATTTCTTTCGTATTGACATCGACAACAGCCAAGCCCATTGGAATATCAACGCTTCTGCTTGAAGATTCCAAGGACATCCTGTCCGTACTGAATACGATATACTTTCCATCCCTTGAAAAACTAGGTTGGAAATCTGAATATTTATCGTCAGTTAACTGCTTTAGATCTTTTGACTCCAGATCATAGGTATAGATATCGCTTCTTCCATTCTTCAAACCGGAGAAAGCCACCAAACTTCCATTTGGCGCCCAAGTAATATTGGTAAACTCTGTAATGTCACCCATTGCCTGCACCGTCAAAGTCCTACCCGTACCAATATCCACGATCATCAACTTATTCTTGCCCTCACTGAAGACAGAGAAAGCAAACTTCTTGCTATCTGGAGAAAATGTACCGGCAGATTCTATAAAACTAAATTCATCGATATCCTTATTGGTGAGTCGGCTACCCAGCTTCCTTACAATATTACCCGTTTCGGCATCGGCCAGGAACAGGTCGATACTGAACATATCCATCTCTGACAGGAAAACCACATATTTACCATCAGGAGAAATTGCAGGAGACACATTCATCCTTCCTGCATTCTTGGTAGATAGCAATAACTTACCAATCGGATTAGAAGTCGTATCCTTACCTATATTTCTATAGGAGTTCTCCATACTGTTCTTCCACAAGGTAGACATGGTCTGCGCATCATAGCCAAAAACACGTTTTATTGCGTTCTCATATCCGTATTTTGCAGTCTCAATAAATAGAGGCATAATTACGGTATCTCCATAAGTGGACCCTAAATACGACCAGAAAGCCTGGCCATACCGATAAGGGAAATACTTGCTTGACTGTTCTGTCATCTGCCTCAAGCTAGGCAGGTCATTTCTAGCATACGAATCACGCATCCACATGGATGTAAAAGCATCTTTCTTTCCAATGGAAAAGTACTCAGCCATCCCTTCTACCATCCACAACGGCAGGTTTGCAATATTCTCCAATCGCGTTGAATCCCCACCTTCGATCAACACCCTATACTGGAATGCATGGACCAATTCGTGCCCCAATACATGCCTAGTCTGTTGGTTGATCTGCATGATCGGCATCACGACACGCTGTTTAAAAGCTTCCGTAACACCACCCGTACCTACACTGATCTCTCCCGATATGGCGGTTGTTTGCTGGAATTCAGGATGGTTATTATATAGGATAATTGGGTTTTTTCTCGAAAAGGTATCTTGAAAGACCTGTTGATGCAATTCATACCACACCTCAGATTCCTTTGCAAGCCAATTCATCATGGAATCATTTTGCAAATAATAATAAATATTGAAATGTGGGGTATCATAAACTTTGAAATCAAGCTTCTTATACCTCATCTTATTCTGCCCGAAATATTGGGCACTAGCTTGTCCTGGCATCAAGGCCATACATACTGCCAAAACAAGATTAATGCATAAAATTCTCGCAAATAGCATATGGTTAAATTTCATAACTGATTATTAGTCAATAAAAATAATAAAATCAATTCACTTCAGTCGATTAATTCGTCTCCTCCTGTTGCTCTTCCGTGTTATTTTGATTAAGTAAATCAGGTAGAACAATATTAGGAATCTCAGCATCAGGATTCAAGCCCTCTGTACTGCTACTATCCTGACGAACACGCACTCTAGGTCCTGGACAGTTGTATTTCTTGGTAATTTCAACTGTTGATTCCGGAAATTTCCCAAAGGTCACCCCTAATTCAGGATGTTTATAAAGCTCTTCCATAAACAGGGCATATATCGGTAATGCAGTCTTAGACCCTTCTCCAGTTGCAGAACTCTTAAAATGTATGCTTTGTTCATCACAACCTACCCACACTCCAGCAACCAAATCTTTCGTTACCCCCATGTACCAACCGTCAACATAATCTGAAGAAGTACCTGTTTTACCACCGATTTGATTCTCATCCTGAAAAAGATCCCATTCCCATAAAGCTTGGGATGTGCCCCCCGACTCTTCGATGGTACCCCTAAGCATATAGCCCATTAACCAAGCATTTTCAGCAGTAATTGCCTCCTTCGTAGTGGTTTTGAATTCAGCCAATACCTTTCCATCCTTATCTTCAATCCTTGAAACCAATACCGGCTCCGTACGCTTTCCTTCATTCATGAAGGTGCTATAACCCCTGACCATTTCAAAAACGGAAACATCATTCGAGCCCAATCCAACTGACGGAACCGACTCCAATTTACTATCAATACCACATTTATGAGCCATCTCCACAACCTTATCCCAACCTACTTTCTCTGTTATCTGTGCAGTAACCGTATTTAATGAACGAGCCATGGCATGTCTTAGCGACAAGTCACTGTGAGAAAATGACCAATCCGCATTTTTTGGCTCCCAGATCTCATGCTCCCCTTTATTGTTAATGAATTCAATTTTTACTGGTTTATCGGTGAATTTATCACATGGTGCCATACCAGACTCCAAGGCTGCTGCATAAGCAAAAGGCTTAAAGGTAGATCCAGCCTGTCTTTTCGCTTGGTTTACATGGTCAAATTTGTAATAGTTGTGATTGATACCACCAACCCAAACTTTAATATTTCCATTGTATGGGTCCATGACCATCATTCCTGTATTCAACATGGTCAGGTAATGTTTCAGCGAATCCATGGTCGAATAATCCACTTTCTCCATTCCATCCCAGGTAAAGACCTCCATGGATTTTTTCTTGTTCAACTCCTCAAAAACCTTGGCTTCATCATTGTATTTTTTCATCAATGATGCATAAGCCGGAAGTTTTTTCGCATGGTCTTCCAAAAAATTAGGGATCACATTACCTTCTTTATCTCTCCATGGCAGATCATTTCCCCAAACATTGTCCAGACGCTGTTGCAATTCCTTCATCTTGGTTGAAACAACCGTTTCAGCAATTTTCTGCATCCTGGAATCAATAGTTGTATATATTTTCAGACCACTGGTATAGATATCTATTTCGTTTTCTTCACCCCATTCTTCCAACCATTTTTCGACTGCCGTACGAAGGTAGGAATCGTTGGAATTGCGAACTTCCTGATTATTCAGGTTCAAGCCCAAGGAATCTTTACTCAGGGTTGCTACTTCATCCTTTTTCAGATAACCTTCTTTTTCCATTTGGTTTAGAACGACGTTTCTACGTTGCAGAGCGTTCTTAGGATTTCTGATTGGATTATAATAGGTAGTACCCTTCAACATACCGACCAAAACAGCAGCTTCATTGACGGTAACTTCACTTGGCAGCTTATCAAAATACCTTACAGATGCCGACTTAATACCGTAGGCATTATTGCTAAACGAAACGGTATTCAGGTACATCGTCAAGATTTCTTCTTTGCTGTATTTGCTCTCCAATTTGAAGGCAGTCATCCATTCCTTGTACTTTGTGACCAACAGACCAACTCCCGGGATCTTCCCTAACAGTCCTTGAGCATCCTTGTAGCGAGTTCTATATAAATTCTTTGCAAGTTGCTGGGTAATAGTACTTGCTCCACGATCACTTCCACTTAAAGTTGAAAACACTCCGCCAAACAACCCAATAAAATCCACCCCATGATGCTTTCTAAAACGAACATCTTCAGTAGCAATTAGGGCATTAACGATATTTGGAGAAATACTATCATAAGGGACAGGATCACGATCTTGCTTGTAATAGCGACCGATTAAAACAGAGTCGGCGGTAAAAAGTTCGGAAGAAACATTCAGTTCAGGCAACAATATTTCTTTCTTAGTAGGCGATGATCCGAACAAGCCTAGGAAGTTAATTTGTACCGCGCAAGTAAATAAGATAATAAAGTAAATAACAATCAGTGCGATACGCAAAAATTTGTTCCGGACTCGTCTAAACATACGGTAAATATGAACAAAACTTTGGAAAAAATCATATCAATTCGCCCAAAAATGAACCTTGAAATGAAAATTAACGAAATTTAACAAATGAAATTTTTGGTTTTTAACTAGGCTGTTTTTCCGAGACTTATAATAGCAAAAACTGTTCCTAAATTCTCTTTTGTTTACAACAATTTTATCTTATTGAATATTATTCCCTATTTTTACCTGACTTATTTATCGGGGACATGTTAAAGCAAACACTACAACAAAAATTATTACAGAAACTTTCACCGCAACAAATTCAATTCATAAAATTGCTTCAGGTACCTACTGTATCATTAGATGCCCGTATCAAAGAAGAACTTGAAGAGAATCCAGCCTTGGAAGATGGTAGTTTGACCAACATGAACGACCCTGTCGAAGAATACCCAGACAAAGATCCGGATGACGACTTCAACATGGAAGACAATAGCTATGATGACGAATTCAGCGTAGATGAATATATCCAGGAAGACGACTATAAAGATTACGGTGGAGGTTATGACCATGATGATGAGGATGGTAAAAAAGAAATCCCTATCGCAGTCCAAGATTCCTTCTTTGAAAATCTTCAAAATCAGCTTGACTTACTTGCCCTTTCTGATAAAGATTATGTACTAGGCCAACAAATCATCGGTTCCTTGGATGATGATGGTTATCTGCGCCGACCTATCCTTTCTCTGATCGACGACCTAGCCTTTTCCCAAAATGTCATCGTTGAAGAAGATGAGGTTGAAGAGATGCTGAAAATTGTTCAAACCTTTGACCCAGCGGGAATTGGCGCCAGAAATCTTCAGGAATGCTTGAGCATACAACTTCGTAAGAAAGATCAAAATAATCCAATAATTCAACAGGCCCAATTGGTTGTAGAGAACTACTTGGATGAATTCACCAAAAAACATTACGACAAAATCGAAAAGCAATTGGGAGTAAACTCCGAAGAGCTTAAAGAAATTGTAAACGAAATCTTAAAACTGAATCCAAAACCAGGCGATTCAGGAGCTGTTGCTGGTAAGCAATTGCAGATTATCCCAGATTTCCATATCTCCAACAACGACGGTGTCCTGCACCTGACCTTAAATGGCAGGAACGCACCAGAGCTTCGTGTGTCCCGCTCCTACCAGGAAATGTTTGAACATTACGAAAAAGCCGAAAAGAACGACAAGAAAATGCGTGAGGCCGTTCAGTTTGTTAAACAGAAACTGGACTCTGCAAAATGGTTTATCGACGCCATCAAACAAAGACAGCAGACTTTGTTGAAAACCATGAATGCCATTATGGAATATCAATATGACTATTTCCTAACTGGTGATGACAGAATGCTGAAACCTATGATCTTGAAGGATATTGCCGACAAGATCGAAATGGACATTTCAACGGTTTCCCGTGTAGCGAATTCCAAGTATGTCCAAACCGAATTTGGCACTTTCCTTTTAAAATCTTTCTTCTCTGAAGCCATTCAGACTGAGTCCGGTGAAGAGGTTTCCAACAAGGAAGTCAAGAAAATCTTGGAAGAATGCATCGCCAATGAGGATAAGAGAAAACCTCTGGCAGATGAGAAACTAACAGAGATTTTAAAAGAAAAAGGCTATTCCATTGCCCGTAGGACAGTTGCAAAATATCGCGAGGCCATGAATATCCCTGTTGCCCGCCTGAGAAAAGAATTATAGAAAATTTTAATTGACACTTGCATATTAAAATATAATCTACTAAGTTTGTAGAGTATTCAGAATTGCAGATGCAATACCAACCGAGTGAGAGACACCGCGGTGGTAAATCGATACGGGCGACAAGCCAAAATAAACGAATATTGCAAAGTCTTTTAAGACGCCTCTGAATGCAATTATGGTTAAACCCTTTAAACATTAATTGTATGTCGAACACAACAAAACCCTTACACCAGCACCTAGTGGAGAAATTCCACCACTATTCCACCAACGAATTAGTTGTATTGAACAATGATTTGGTAAAATCCAATTGGGGTGCAAACAAAACAGCTTTTAGGACTGCATTGATTTCCGCACTATCCAATCGCGGAATCGATCTGTCAGCCATAATCAGTACGGAAGACGGCTTTACCCAGATCCAAAGTGTCCCAGTGAAACTATCTGAAAATAAATTAATTCCTTTATGTTAAGTTAGGAGATTTGAGATTTGAGATTTGAGATTTGAGATATAAAGGTTAATACCTTTGTACTCAAATCTCAATACTATAAAAATGAGTAAGTACGGTTGATATCCCAATACTCATATCTCACATCTCAATACTATAAAAATAAGTTAGTACGATTAATATCTCAATACTCATATCTCACATCTCAATACTATCCCTAAAACCTCCCTATCGCGTACAGTGCGAACGTTCCTAGCCAATGGCTTCCCATATAGTCGTCTTCAGCACTTAAGTTAACTATGGAGAAGTTAAAATGTTCAATAGCATTGCCTTTTAAATGCTGCAAACTTCCATCGATTTTACTGATGCCGGAAAGACATGCGGCTCGACTATAATTCAAACCATCCAAATGAACCAATTTACCGTCCGTCCTATCCTTAACTATTGCGGGTTTCAATTCAAAGGAAGGGTCAAACAATCCTGGCATAAATCCTTTCAACCACGTTAAATACTCATTCTTTTCCATCAATTTACTCATCAAATAAGCTTCTTCTAAACATGGGGAAAGAAAATCATATCCACTCGGTTCATAGGCCAGATCACAAATCTTATCGTTTTGGAACAAACGCAATGAGTTTTCTTGAATGGATTTCTTAAAGGCCTCATCCCCTACGGAATTGGCATAATCCAAAGAAAGCGATAAACTAAAGGCCGAATTATCATGTTGTCCCGCCCTAATTGGGTATACCAATTTTGGGAGATATTCGATATATCGCTTGACCAAAAGATCCACTAATGGCTGTAAAGCCACTTTCCAGCGCTGCCCATCCTCATCTTCCCAATTTGCCAGTTCTTCTTGCAACTTGAACAGCCAAGCCCAACCATAAGTCCTTTCAAACCCTAAATTGTTCTTGTCATTGAAAAAAGCAATTTCAGTTTGCACATTCTCAGGCGTAATATGGCTATTCAACACTTTCCTCATATTCCCTTCTTTATCTAGTTCAGGAAAAGCCTTCAGCAATTTTATTACTGACCAATAACCATGTACAGAGGAATGCCAGTCAAAACATCCATAAAAGACAGGCCGAAGGGATTTGGGCGATTTAAGATCAGCTCCTGACCCCAAGACTTGGCCTAACTTATTGGGATACTCCACCTCAATACAATGGGTCGGCATGGCATAAATTTGCTGTGCTAATTCAAGGGATAATTTCACGTCTTCGACTTGCACTCCTTCTTCATTTTTCGATGGGTTATTGCAACCATAGAACAAAAGAACCGTAAGTGCAAAGATGTTTGAACATATTTTTTTCATACTAGTAAAATTGGCAATATATTTGAGTTATAAAAATAACATTTATAAACAATAACAATCTACAATATGAACATTAGTGACTTAATTTCAGGAAGCATTGGTTCACAAGCTACTGAAGGAATATCAGAAAAATTAGGACTTGATAAAAACCAAACCCAATGGGTTGTTTCTGCAGCTATCCCATTGATGATGTCTGCCTTGAATTACAATGCGCAAAAGGGGCCTGAACAAGCTCAAGGCATACAAAAAGCATTGGATAACCACTCTGGGGGGATATTCGATAACCTAGCAGGATTATTTAATCAAGGACCAACAGAAGATGAAGATAAAATTGTAAATCACATCTTTGGTCGCAACACCGATACGGTAAAACAATCCCTTTCTGAAAAATCAGGAATTAGCATGGGGAAAATCGGTGGCATTTTAGCGCTATTGGCTCCTTTGGTAATGGGTTATCTAGGTAAAAAGAAACAAGCTGACGCTGGAACTGGCGGCGGAGGGATTGGAGACCTTTTAGGAAGCATCCTTGGAGGTGGCACGTCAAATGCCGGTGCTTCAGGAGGCGGAATCGGTGATTTGATCGGAAGCGTATTAGGAGGCGGTGGTTCTAGCACTGCTAGCTCATCACAACCTAATATTGCTGGTGGTTTAGGTGATTTAGTTGGACAGTTTTTCGACCAGAAAAACGACAATAGTGCTAAAGGCAACATCTTGGATAGCCTTGCTGGAATGTTTGGAAAATAAACGAATAATTATACAACCACAAAGGGATTGGTCAATTTGATCAATCCTTTTTCTATTTTATTCCATCCGATTGCGAAAACGATTATATTTACACATGCAATCTAAAATAAGCTTCAAAAACGATTATAGTGAGGGTGCTCACCCCAATATATTAAACCTTCTATCCCAAACCAATCTTGATCAGGAAGCCGGTTATGGGGAAGATAATCTCAGCCTAAAGGCAAAATCTTTCATCAAAAAAAGAATCAACAATCCAGATGCTGAGATCTATTTTGTTTCTGGAGGTACCCAAGCAAACATGCTGGTCATTAGCCATCTCCTTAAACCATACGAATCCGTGATTGCTGCCGATACCGGACATATTGAGGTCCATGAAACGGGTGCCATTGAAAATACAGGACACAAAATCAATTGTATCCCCAACAAAGATGGTAAAATTTCCATTCAGGGAATACAAGCTGCCCTAGATTACCATACCGACAACCATATGGTCAAACCTGCTATGGTCTATATTTCGCAGTGCACAGAAATCGGAAGCATCTACAGCAAAGCAGAATTGGAAGAAATCTCCTCATTCTGTAAATCAAATGGATTGATATTATTTGTAGACGGTGCTAGGCTGGCTACTGCACTGACTTCAGCCTATGCTGACCTGAACATCGAAGATTTAGCAATTCTTGCAGATGTATTCTACATCGGGGCAACAAAAAATGCCGGATTATTAGGTGAAGCCATTGTATTCAAAAACAAAGAACTCGCTCATGGTTTCGATTACTATATCAAGCAAAAAGGAGCTCTAATGGCTAAAGGTCGAATCTTAGGGGCACAATTCTACGCACTGTTTGAAGATAACCTGTTTTTTGACCTAGGAAAACATGCCAACCGAATGGCCGCTAAAATAGCTGATGCATTCCAATCCAGAGGCTTTGAGTTCTCTAGCAAACCCGTTAGCAACCAAATCTTCCCTATCCTTCCATATTCCGCCATAAAAGAACTCCATAAAAAATATGAATTCTATGTTTGGCAGAAGTTAGATGGTGATAAGGCCGTGGTACGGATAGTGACCTCCTGGGCAACAGCTGAATCAGTCATAGATCAGTTTATCGCAGATCTTCCTCAGGATTTTTAGGTTAAATAGCCATAATTCCTTATTTTAGGAGAATACCCTAAATCTAGACTATGACTGTAGAAGAATTTGTGATATTGGTAGATCAACAGGACAATGAAATTGGCCAAATGGAAAAACAAGAGGCTCACCTTCAAAACCGAAAACACCGTGCTTTCTCTGTATTCCTTTTGGACGATCAAGGTAATCTGATATTACAACAACGTGCGGATTCAAAATACCACAGCCCCGGACTATGGACCAACAGCTGCTGCGGACATCCTCGACCTAATGAGACAACAATAGAAGCTGCCAAGAGACGAACTTTTGAAGAACTGGGAATCCACATAGACATCAAAGAGGTTTTCCAGCTGAGCTATGAAGAACACCTAGAAAATGGCCTTTGGGAAAATGAATTTGACCATATCTTCATCGGTAATTTCAATGAGGATATCCCAAACCCAAATCCAGATGAAGTTCAAGCTCTAAAATATAGCAGTGTTGCTAAAATCGAAAATGACCTCAAGGAAAACCCTCAAGACTATACCTTCTGGTTTAAACTGATATTCCCTAAGATTAAACATTTATTAGAGAAATAAGACCATAGGCATAAGACCTAAGAAGTGTAAACCTTCTATTTTCTCACTTCCAACTCTGAATAATAGCAAGATTCTGTTCGATTCTCTTTAATTCATCTAATCAGCCTTTTGGATAAAAGGCATTAGATTACTAAAGCTCTTGTGTCTTATGTCTTAAATCTCCTAACCTACCACCATTCTGCATTTGGCAAATAATAGTGGGCTGTATCTTTTTCATTTTGCCAAGGAGCCAATTCAAACAAATAGCCTTTTTGACTGACTTTCCAGGGATAATTGTAATCATATTCCCCCCATCGAAATTCAACCTTATAGGTTTTTCCATCTGAACTCGTCAAGGTCCCAAACAGTCTGGGATAAGATGAACCAGAAACCCCATTGGTATACATGACAGCTTTATCAAAAACTAACTTGGCATTGGCCTCAACCGAATCGCTCAGTTTGATGACAGGTTCTTCGGCTTGCAACATAGCTGTATAGGACTTCCAAGAAGATTGATTGGTATCAGACATCGCATAAGGATAATCCTTTTTTGTAGGGGTTTGCTCCATAAACAATCGCACTGGTCTATTAGTAACCAATTCCTTGCCCAAAACCTCCTTATATGGTGCTTTTTTACTGATGTTGGTAGACTTGGTCTTAACGGTCTGAATTATAGCAAGTACAAACAGAAAGAAGCCAACAATAATGCAAATAATAAATATCTTGATCACCTTTTTTGCAGTTATACCCTCTTTTATTCCCATATATTATTTTTTCTCGGTCAAACTAACTTCAAAACTACCGTCTTCAGAAACCAGGTCGATTTGATAGCTTTCCTGTCCTATTAATTTCATTGGCACAGTCTCCGTGTCAAAATCCGTACTATTCATTTCCATAGAAGTTTTAGCAGTAGTACTTTTTTCCCTTCCTTTAGCTATCAACAAGCTTCCTTCACCTGCATCCATTACCTTAAACCAACTAAAACCCGAACTTTTTGGAGCGCCTGTACCCGGGTTCTTTTCCGTAAACCTGCCAAAATACAAATCTCCGCCATGCATAGGTTCGGATAACTTGGAAACTCGCTCTTGCTGGTATGGATTCGGCTTCACCGTATCATATACTAAATAAGCAAAAAATCCAATAAAAGCTAGAATAAAGATATAACCAAAAATCGTTGGCTTCAGTCGGAAGGGGGCCTGACGTATATGTGGTTCACATTCCTTTACATAGCTTTTCATCCCATCGGACCATTTCCGCTTTGGGATAAACTTATCGGTTACACGATCATAATAACTAGGAGCAGCATTCTTGGAATAACCAGTATAGAATGCGGTAGAAAAATATGATCTATAAAACACCAAAATCATTTGATTTCCCGGATTCACAGGATTTTGCAAATGATCCGCTGAAAAACTCGCCTCTTCAATTTTCTTAAAATAAATAAACATATATGTTGCGTCTAGTTCTTATTGATTTTTTGTTCTGATTACCTCTGATTCCCAGCCACTATAGATTCCATTGAAGGATTTAGCTTTCTCCCATATCGGAAGACATAATTCGTCAATCTGTTCATAGCTTACATAGTCTTGCCTGGATATCCCTAATTTCCATAATTCATCCCGTTTTTCTTTCAAAAAGAGAACAAAGCGTTCGCTTTCCGCAAATTGGAGAAACTCATCCATATCCTTTTCTTCCCTGAAATCTAGGTAATGATGGACATTCCTGGATTCTTTAAGGTCATCCCCTGCTTCGGTCAACTGCCTCAGCACAATTCTGTTCTTGATCATTTCCATCTGGAATGGCAATGGATAAGCCAAATTGAAATAATCACTCCAATTGGGATCATGTCTATGGTCAATTTGATAGGTTAATTTTTCACCAAAATCCTTGTCTAATTGTGAAAGAAAGGCTTTGCTATTTTCTACCTTATGACAATAATACATCTGTAATCGTTCTGAATTCATGGTCAAGGTTGAGACATGCAACATATTCTCTCCATAACGTACGATCAAATCCGAAATCTTATCTTCAACTTCATTGATTAGCTTATAACTTTCTATGGTCGGCAAGCCTTCCTCATTGGCATAGTCAAATGGGATAATCAGATAAAAAACTTCCGATAAGGAATTTATAGGGGCAATTTCAGCTACATTGATATCTACGATGACAGAGGTAACCTGGTTATTGATCCTAGAAAAATAAACCTGCCAATTTTCATCATGACTAGGTACCTGAATCTTTTTCCTGAATAATGATTTGAACATGCTTTCCTTTAGATAAATCAATCCATGGTGAATTACCCAAAAGTAAGCTCCTGTTTTTACTTGTCCGAGTGAAGGGTTGTCGAATTTATATAAATGAAACAGATAGAAATAGCTGAAAAACGCTATTTATTGGTTTCTTCTTTCAGATAGTCCAAAAATTGGGATGGAGTAACTCCAGTACTTTTTTTAAACGCTTTACTGAATATACTATGGGATGAGAATCCACTGACCTCTGCCAAATATGAAATCTTGTACTGCTCAAATTTTGGTTCGTTCTTGATTCTTTCAATTATATATCGGATCCTCAGACCGTTGATATAATCATTGAAATTCATTTCTTTATAGGTATTGATTATTTTAGAAAGGGTGATGGTATTTGTTTCTAGATAACTCGCTAAAAACGCCAAACTCATTTTGCTGTCAACAAATAGTTCTCCTTCCTCAAAATCCTCTAGCTTGTCCAATATTCTGCTAGTTTTTTCATCCATCTCCTTGGTCTGGGAGCTAGCATTTGGCTCTTGATCAACGGTTTCCTTTTTTCGGTTAGCAACCTCCTCCTTATTCTTTTTATCTTTATTTAGCTGCTCCAGGTAATCAGAAATCTTTTGTTTGTTCTTCTTGTTTTCCTTCATTTGGTAAACCAAGATAATGGCCAAACCTGCAATCAGAACAGCTAATCCAAAAAGGATATACCTCAACATAAAATTGGTGCTGTCTTTTGCAGATATATCTTTCTGCAATTTGCCAACCTCCAGATTATTGATAAATGTATTGATGAAATTGGACCTTTTATTATCATTTAGCGCTTGATCTTGCTCCATAAACAGGCCTGAATACATCAGCGATTTCTCTGTATCCCCCAGCTGTTTGCTCGCCAAATAGGCATATCTATAGGATTCCATTTCATATTTGATGTAATCAGCGACAAGCATGTGGTTTTGGATGGCATCTTCCAAGTAATTAAGAGAAGTTTGATAATCTTCCAATTGATAATAGATCATGCCCAGAAAGACTTTGGCCATGTAGGCATATTCCTTGAAATCCTTTCGTTCATTGATATCTATCACTTCTTTAAAAAATGGAATGGCCTGATCAAATTCCTTTTTAAAGAAATGGTATTTACCTTTTACCAAGATCTCATGGACAAAGGTAGTGGTGGTATCTCCCTTAAAGTTTTCAGAATAGATATCTTCTACCAACTTCAGGTTCTTTTCAGCATTACTGAAATCTTCTTTCAGGATATAGCCACATGCTAGGTTCACGGAAAGAGTTGCGATTGCATTTAAATGAAAGCTTTTTTCCTCTTCGGGCAAACGGTCATTTTTCAACTTTTGGAGTTCCCCTATCAGTTTTTCCAATTCATGGTTATATACATCAAAGTTCCCACTCAGATAGTAGAAGTAATTGTATTCCGCATTGGCCAGTACACGTTCGATGCCAGGAGGATAATCATCTATGAATTTTTGGGCCTGCAAAAATGCTTCTTTACTTTTTGCATAATCAGACTTCTTATAATACACCTCGGCAATCCCCATTTTTGCAACAAATTGATTCACTGGATCTTTTGTTGCAACAGAAATGGAATCAAGCTTATTTAGATATTTTAAGGTACCATCCAAGTCACCATTCCCGGCCATAAGATAAAAAAACCAAGTGTAGACTTCTTTCTGTTGATCGGTAGTCAACTTCTTTTTCTCTAAATATTCTAAATAAACCGTGGAACGGGTTAGGTAAGCTTTATCCAATAATTCATCATGAGAATAATTAACCAAACTATCTGTTTTGTCCTGACCTTTTGTAACAAAACCATGAAACATTAAGCTTATAAAAACAATCCAATAAAATATTGAAATTTTCTTTCTCATGCACTGAACCTCAGTTAAATAATCATAGATATAGATGCCTTGAATTAATTTATTTACGAAGAACAATGGTAACTATTCGGGCATTTACGTAAATATAATTTTTTTTACCAATTATGACGTAGCATACCATCAAATAGATGCTATTTTTAAAATTTTAATTAGATGTTTGGACATTTAATTAAAATTCCATTTTTACACTGATCAGGAGCATTGCTTTATGCTCATTACTTTCTTCATGACTGCCGGTAATTGCAATAGATCAAAGTCATGGTCAAAAAGAAGGTATCTTTTCTCCCATTTATTGGAATATTTATCCTTAAAGTCCTTTTGATTTTTGTATTTACGGTATCGTGGAAAAGTATTCGAAACGAAATGCATGATATGCTCTGCAGCAGTATCTGGCTCTTCAATCCCTACCAAAGGCACCATTCCCAAATTAATATATCGATAATCCTGTGACTTGGCATATTCAATAAGCTTAACGATCAATCCGTCCATACAGGCACTTGGAGCATCCATTTTTTTCCTAAAGAGGTCATAAGTGCATTCATCCATTGCATAATCTGGAACGATGTTTAAAAAGGAAACTACATTTCCATCTTTATCATGAATGCAGATCATATCTAATGAACGTAAGATCTCATTGTCAAACTGCCCTTGCGAAAAGATCACCTCGCTCCGATTATTTCCTAATAACCATTCATCTGATACCGATCTTAATTCAGTGATAAACTTCTCGCTGTGTGGCGCATGATGGATCAATGCATGGTAGCCATTCTTCTCCAAAAAGTTCAATCCGTTTCGAAGGGACTTCCTTGATTTCCCATTTAAATTAAATTGAGATACATCTATGATCCCTTCAATTCCAATAAGCAATTTCTTCTTTCGCAGATACTGGAAATTGAACAAATTATCTTCTGAAACCCTAAAGTAAATGCTCTTTAGCCCCTGCTTACGGCAGTACTGATCAAATTCCTGGATAATATTTACCTTATCTGTCCAATGACAGACTGGCTCGTCCAATACTACAGCATATTTATTGGCAACCCGATAGGAAACAAAACCCAAAGCCAAATCCGAAAAATAAAGCTCCTTTTCCTTGGAGATCTTAAAATAATCCAAGGATGAATTTACAAACTTATCTAAAAGCATTTTAGCCATCGCTTTCTCATCCTGCCCATGGTCCTTTGCTATATACTTCTTCGATTGGAGGATCGTATAGAAAAACAAGATCCAACATGCAAAACCCAGAACATGGATGATATGGAGAAACTCCCGGCCAAAATTTGTCTTTGGTTCCAAGCCAGCATCGGAAAACAATAAAAAACCATTCAAGGCATATAAAAAAGATTCCTTCCAGCTAAAGTCTATCCCAAAATGCCTTTTATCAATAATATAAAAGCTAATGGTTTCAAAAAACAGAACCGCCAGAAATGAAACCAGAAAGGATAATATCCCGATCCGGACCCAATAGATATTGGCCTGAATGCGGTATTCTTTTCGATTATAGATCAAAAAGAGCAATGTAATGGCCGCAACAATGGACTCCTCATAGTCAATGCCCTTTATCAAGTGACCAAACAACGATAAAATACAGAATATGCTAGCAAACCAATACGCCGTCCTATAACCCTTTAACAAATAGGTGGAACTCACCAATAGGCCAATTCCAATAATTAAAACAAGCAGTTTAGAAATTGACAAGGTCTCTGCAGGAAAGTAAAACTTTTCTAAATGTAACCTATCAGCAATTGGAGGTAATAAGACCGATATGATATTGAGAATCCCCAACAAGAAAATCATCACTGAAGGACCAATTCGGGTAATCAATTGTGCCCCTTTCATGGAAAAGGAAATAAATCCAAATAAGAGCGGCAACCAAAACTCAAACACCCTATACAGAAGGGTAATTCCGAGACCTGCTTCTTGGCTATATCCAAATTTCTTAAAAATTAAAAACATGGATAGCTCAACAGCTCCTAATCCTCGCAAAAATGGCGATACAATCATCAATAAAGTTGAAATGATATAACCTAAAATAGCCGCTTCAAAAGAAAGTGGCAGGCCTAAAGCTTTCATGGCTATCAAAATATGGAAGATCCCACAAAATTCGACCAGAACAGAAAAGAACAAGGATAAAAGCAGGTACCTTTTGTCCACTTCACTTGAAAAGAGATTTGAAATCTGAATAACGGTATTCGGAAACCTTCTTTCTAAAAGTTGATAAAGCCTCGTTCTATACCTAATGCAATAAAAAACATAAAATGAAACAGCTAAAATTAAAGCCAATATGAGGAAGGGGACCAACAAATTGCCGACCTGATCACTCTTCCATAGGCTATATAACAAAATTGGAATGGCAAGTAAAAAGACCGAAAACAAGGCAAGATAACCATAAAGGATGCTGGTCTGGTGGATTTGGGTCTTATTGAGGTTCATCCTTCTCAATTGAGTGGTATTATAAGCCAAAGAAGAGATTCCTCCGGCTGGCAAAAAAACACTCAAAAGATTCCTTTTCAAGAAAAGTTCCAAGGCAACTTTGATACTGATCTTGAGGCTCATCGCTCTAAAACTGGCCACATACATATAGCCTTCCATCAGAATAAAAAATAAAGTCAGTAAAACACCAGCTATTACCCAATAGATATTACAGTTTTGTAATAGCGGCATGATCTGTTCTATTTCCTTCCGCTGATCCCGAAAGAAAACGAAGGCCAATAAAATAATGAGAATTCCCAAAAGCTCCTTCCAGTATCGTAGGGGACTTATATTCTTAAGGTTTACAACTATTCTTTTTGGCATACTATAAAAAAACAATGCGATAATTTCTATAAATCTAATCAGCTCATGTTTACAATTAGTTAAAATTTTATAATCTAATTATAAACTGTTCTTTTCTTTAAAATTCTTTAAAGGACTTTCCCTAAAATGTGTATGCTTTCCGTCTCATTTTAGTATATTTACTCTGATGATACATGTTGCTTGTGCCTTAATAGAAAAAGATCAACAGATATTGATCTGTCAGCGATCCGCAAAAATGAAATTGCCTCTAAAATGGGAGTTTCCAGGAGGAAAATTGGAAGAAGGTGAAACCCTGGAAGAATGCCTGGTTAGGGAAGTTTTAGAAGAGATCAATCTGAACATACAGATCCATGAACCCCTCACAAAAGTAGAATACCATTATCCCGACTTCTCTTTAACCCTTTACCCTTTTATTTGTTCCATTAAAAGTGGCAAACTGAAAGCCAATGAACATGAACAGGTAATCTGGGTTGATAGAACTGAATTGTTCCGTTTCGATTGGGCAAATGCCGACCTCCCTATTATTGAAGAATATATCAGGACACGAAGGGAAGAGGTGTAATCTCCTAAGGCAAATACCCAGAAAAAAATTAACAAATCAATAAAGATTGCATTGGCGTACTGCTCCTGCACCTTCGGTTTCCCCTTCCTGTCGTCCTGACGAAGGAAGAATCTCGGAATATTACAGACCTTTTCGATTAAGATATTGGGGATTGCATCGGCGTACAGTTCCTGCACCTTCCGTTTCCCCCCTTCCTGTCGTCCTGACGAAGGAAAAATCTCGGAACCATACAAATAAGATTGAATTAGCTTACTGCTCCTGCACTTTTTGCCTTACTGTCATGTTGAGGCACGAAACATCTCGGAACATTACAAACATTATCTAATAATAAATCAATAAAGATTGCATTGGCTGGCGGAAAGTTCCTGGACCTTCGGTGCAGCATGACATGCCTTAGTAGTAGAGAACCGTACAGATTCTTCACCGATCGTTCAGAATCAAAATTCGCTAAAGAGGGATTCAGAGTGAAACGAAGAATCTATTTTTTGTTTTTTAGGATCGCTGTCATCGTGAGCACAGCGAACGAACCGTTTTCTTACTTTATCAAGAACTATTGAAAAACATTTTACCCACGCTGTGGGTTGGCCATTACACACATCCAATTTCTACAAAGATTCCCCCCCCTCTGGGGATTCACAAAACAAACAACCATTCTTCCGAAGGAAGCCCATTAGCTACCGGCTCATTTCAATTGGCGGAAAAATGGAAAGAATGCCGTTGCCTGGAGCGTTGGGATCGGCTTCCTCGACATCAAGACATTCTTTTCATGTGTTGTGGCTGCTGCGAAAAGCCATCATAAATTGGCCGAAGCGTATTTTAGAAAATTTGCAGCAATGAGAAATGGTGGTATTCACCCATTTGGGTAAATGATTATTGGAATATATGCGGCGGGCGAATGCTATTCGCCCCTACAGCATTAGGGACTTTCCAACGTCAAGTTAATCAAAATCATGGTCCATCCGGTGGGTGAGCGGAGCTGATCCCTATCCTGGTTCATATCCAGTTCTTGGTCTATCCTCTTATCCGTTTCATCCTGGTTCATTTCCAGTTCTTGGTCCATCCTCTTATCCCTTCCATCCTGGTTCAAACCAACGTTATAATTTCTTTTTCATAGATCATTACTTATTTATTTTCTCTACAATTTGCCAACGGACAATTATTAAAACCACCTATTCTCTCAAAAAAAATGGCCCCGCAAAATCTATCAAAAAACAAAAAAGCCAGCAAAAATACTTTGCTGGCCGACAATTATTTACTATTCATCAACTATAGCAATTGCCTCAAGGCTAATTCATAAGCTCTTGAGGAAATGTTTATTTTAGTTTCAGGGTTATAGCTATGGATCTGCTCCAATGCTTTTCGGATAACATCTGAAACATCCTGAAACAGGGAGTCATCGCTGATCTCAATATTAGGCTGCATCAGGTAGGCAAAGACCCTTGCCATGCCACAATTGGCAACAAAGTCTGGGATCACTGCAACATGTTGATCGGCATATTCCATTACAGGGCCATAAAAAATCTCACGATCTGCAAAAGGAACATTGGCGCCAGAAGCAATTACCTCCAGACTGTTATCGATCATCTGCTGGATCTGTTCCTTAGAAACCAATCTTGAAGCTGCCGCAGGGATAAAGATTTCAGCAGGAATACCCCAAATTTTGGAATTGACCTCCTCAAATGGAATCATATCTTCGGCAAAAAGTGAATTTCCGTTTCGGGATAATAACAAAGATTGGATTTCCTCTTCGGAAAAACCCTCTTCTTTAATCAAACCTCCTACCCGATCGATGATACCAACAACTTTCACCCCTTTTTTGCTCAGATAAAATGCAGCAGAAGCTGCTACATTGCCCCAACCTTGGATGATGGGACTTTTTCCAGAAACATGACCCTCAAATAAATCATAATAATGGCTAACCGATTCTGCTACGCCGAAACCCGTAATCATATCAGCAACCTTAAATTTCCTTTTCAGGTCAGGGCTATAGTGTGAGTCTTCCAATACCTTGGAAACTCCATATCTCAATTGCCCAATCTGATGGATACGTCCATTCTCCCGAATATCAAAATGACCATTCAGGACACCCTCTTGAGGATGCCATAAGCCAAATTGCTCCGTCAATGGGATGACATCATGGATTTCATCCACGTTCAGATCACCGCCAGTGCCATAATAATTCTTCAACAGAGGAGTTACCACTTTAAACCAGCGTTCCAATACACCATGTTTTCTTGGGTCTGCAGGATCAAAATTAATCCCTGATTTTGCCCCTCCAATTGCAGGTCCAGAAACCGTGAACTTCACTTCCATTGTCTTTGCCAAGGATTCAACTTCATTCCTGTCCAATCCCGAACGCATCCTTGTACCACCTCCGGCTGCTCCACCTCTCAAGGAATTGATCACAACCCAGCCTTCTGCTTCAGTTTCAGTATCTTTCCATTCAAAAACAATCTCAGGTTGTTTCTGCTCAAACTCCTGCAATAATTCTTTCATAATCAATAGGTTCATTAAATTGAAATCTTATAGGTTACCTCTTTTTTCTTGTTCTCTTTCAATCGCCTCAAACAGCGCCTTAAAATTTCCAGCCCCAAAGCTTTGGGCCCCTTTACGCTGAATGATTTCAAAGAACAAGGTCGGGCGATCCTCCACCGGCTTGGTAAAGATCTGCAACAAATAGCCCTCTTCATCACGGTCAACCAATATCCCTAAATCTTGGATAGCCTTGATCTCCTCATCAATTTCGCCTACCCTTTCTGAAAGCATATCATAATAGGCCTCTGGTGGAGCTCCTAAAAACTCAACGCCTCTTTCCTTTAATGCTTTTACCGTTTTCATTATATCATGCGTTGCCAGGGCAGCATGCTGAACACCTTCGCCCTCATAAAACTCTAAGTATTCTTCGATCTGGGATTTCTTCTTCCCTTCTGCAGGTTCATTGATCGGAAATTTCACATAACCATTTCCATTGCTCATGACTTTACTCATCAATGCAGAATATTCTGTATTGATCTGTTTGTCATCAAAAGAAAGGATGTTTACAAATCCCATAACATCCTGGTACCATTCCACGGTTTCATTCATACGGTCCCAGCCCACATTTCCAACACAATGGTCTACATATAACAAGCCAGTTTCTTCAGGATTATAATCGCTCTCCCACTTGACATACCCCGGCATAAATGGTCCTGAATAGTTCTTCCGTTCAACAAACATGTGTACCGTTTCCCCATAGGTATAGATTCCAGCTGTCCGTACTTCCCCGAATTCATCTTCCTTGACCTCCAATTCCTGATAAACCTTTGCACCGCGTTTTTTCGTTTCTTGCAGTGATTTTTCAGCATCATCAACCCATAATGCCAATATCTTCACACCGTCCCCATGCTTTTTAACATGTTCAGAAATAGGGCTATCGGATTTCAAGGCGGTAGTCAGGATAATACGGATCTTGTTCTGCTTCAATACATAAGATGCTCTATCCCTAACACCAGTTTCGGGACCTGCGTAGGCCTCCGATTGAAATCCGAATGCCGTTTTATAGAAATGGGCCGCTTGCTTGGCATTACCCACATAAAATTCAATATAATCCGTTCCATTGATAGGCAAAAAATCCTGAGCCTTTGCTATCTTCTCTGCGAATGTTTGTGTCATAATATTTTTATTGATTGGTTAGTTTATCCATGATTTATAATAGTCCTGATCTTCAATTTCCAAGGCTTCCTCTGTTAACATCAAAGGCCTAAAAGGATCGATCATTACGGCGAGTTCTTCTGTTTTGGTCTGACCAATACTTTTTTCCACTGTTCCAGGATGTGGTCCATGCGGAATTCCACCAGGGTGTAAGGTAATCTGTCCGCGTTCTACAGATTTTCTGCTCATGAAATCTCCATCTACATAATAGAGGACCTCATCGGAATCTACATTGCTATGGTTATATGGCGCAGGAATGGAATCAGGATGATAATCGTACATCCTAGGGCAGAAACTGCATAAAACAAAGGAATTTGTTTCAAAGGTCTGATGGACTGGAGGGGGTTGATGCAACATCCCGGTAATCGGCATGAAATCATGAATGGAAAAGGCCCATGGATAATGGTAGCCATCCCAACCTACAAAATCAAAAGGATGTGTCCCGTAGATATAAGGATAAATCAATCCTTGTTTCTTGATCTTGATTTCGAAATCTCCCTTTTCATCAAATGTTTTCAGGTTCTGTGGCCTGCGGATATCTCTTTCACAAAATGGGGAATGCTCCATCAATTGCCCAAATTCATTTCTATATCGTTTTGGAGTTCGAATAGGTTCAAAGGATTCAACGATAAACAGTCGATTTTTATCAGCATCAAAATCAATCTGGTAGATTACCCCTCTAGGAATCACTAAATAATCACCGTAAGCAAATGGAATCTCGCCGTAGCCGGTCCTCAACGTTCCAGAACCTTCATGGATAAAGATTACCTCGTCTGCTTGGGAGTTCTTGTAAAAATAACTGTCCATAGATTTCTGTGGAGCAGCTAAAGAAATATGTAGATCGGAGTTGACCAGAACTGGGGTCCTACTCTCTAAAAAATCGGCCTTAGGTTTGACCTGAAATCCTCTCAAGCTGGTATGTTTCAAATGCTTGTCCCGGGCAATTTTAGGGTTCACATCATAAGGCTCCCTAATCTCCTTGACAATGGTCGGTGGATAGCAATGATACACCAAGGAATAAACACTTGAAAACCCATGGGTGGATACTAGTTCCTCAGAAAACAATTCTCCATTGTCTTTTCTGAAAACTGTATGTCTTTTTGGGGGAATCTTACCCAATTGATGATAAAGTGGCATAATAATAAGTTTAAAAAATGATTATAATATGATTGAATTACATAGCCTCTGGCTAGATATCACTTTGAAAAAGAATTAAATTTGGTATTAGTACTGCGCGAAAACAACATCAGCTATCAATGCCTTGATATAGGGCATTAAACCTTTTGGGAGGTTTTTTGGCTTTATGTTGCTTATGTTCATATTGGTATGTATTATTTCAAATATACCCTTTATAATTTTATATTTACATAAAGATTGGGAAAATAAATATGGTATTATGAAATTTAATTTTCCGTCACAGAAAAATTATAACCTTTATAAATAAATAAGCAGAGTATTCAAAAAATCATTATGAAAATTGTAACATACTTGGAAAATGGCAAAGAACAGCTTGGTTTTGTTATTGAAAACCTCGTTTTTCCTAGCCATATGATATCTAACAAACTTCCCAATTCCTGCTTAGCATTGCTTCAGCTCGGGCAAGAAGGACTTGATTTAGCAAATAAGGAGCTACAAGAATTCAAAAAGATAAAAGATTTTCAAAATGAGGGCGTAAGTTTTTCGGAAATTACCATGATCGCCCCCCTTCCCAATCCAACCTCCTTTCGGGATGCCTATGCATTTAGACAACATGTAGAAACTTCCCGTCTGAACCGTGGATTGGAAATGATACCCGAATTCGACCAATTCCCCGTGTTCTACTTTTCCAATCACCAAGCCATTCAAGGTCCTGGACCCGTATATTGCATGCCCCGCCATTTTGAAAAAATGGACTTTGAATTGGAGGTGGCCATTGTCATCCTTAAAAAGGGTAGAAATATCAAAGCATCCGATGCTGATCAATATATAGCTGGTTTCACCATCTTAAATGACCTCAGTGCCAGAAATTTGCAGATGCAGGAAATGAAGCTCAACCTGGGACCAGCAAAAGGAAAAGATTTCGCCAGTACCTTTGGTCCTTATCTGGTTACCCTCGATGAACTGGAGCAATACAGAACAGCACCTTTGCCAGGGCATACAGGAAATGCCTATGACCTTAAAATGAAATGTTGGATCAATGACCGGCTGGTTTCTGAAGGTAGCCTTGCCAGCATGAACTGGACCTTTGCTGAAATTATCGAACGGGCATCTTATGGCGTGACCCTCTTTCCTGGTGATATTATAGGTTCTGGAACGGTTGGAACGGGTTGCCTATTAGAAATTAACGGTACTGGAAAGCGTAAGGACCAAGCTTATCAAGAAATCTGGATCCAACCAAATGATAGAATCAGTATGGAGGTAACAGGTTTGGGGAAACTTGAAAACATCATCTACCAAGAGGACCTTTCTGAATAATCAATAATTAATACGATATATATGCAGTTCAACGAAACAAAGACATTCAACCAAGAAACCCACGGATCAGTTTTCGATAGCTTAATAAAATACGCAGTGGCGCCAAGGCCGATTTGCTTTGCCTCAACCATAGATAAAGCAGGAAATGTAAATCTAAGCCCATTCAGCTATTTCAATTTCATGTCCCAGAACCCGCCCATTTGTGTGTTTTCACCGCTTACCCGGGTCCGTGACGGAAAAGATAAACACACCTTGGAAAATATCCGTGAAGTTCCTGAAGTCGTTATCAATATCGTAAATTATGATATGGTACAACAGCAGTCCTTAGCCAGTACGGAGTACGCAAAAGAAATCAATGAGTTTGACAAATCTGGATTTACCGCTTTACCCTCAGGATTGGTCAAACCACCTAGGGTAGCTGAATCACCAGTCCAATTGGAGTGTAAGGTCAGAGAGATTATCACCATCCAAGAAGGTGGAGGAACAGGAAATTTAGTTATTGCTGAAGTGGTCAATATGCATATAAAAAGTTACCTATTGGACGAAAATGATCAAATGGACCAAGCAGCCCTAGATCTTGTGGCACGATTGGGTGGGGACTGGTACTGCCGAGTGACGAAAGAAAACCTTTTTGAGGTTCCAAAACCGCTACGGAAATTAGGGATCGGAGTAGATCAATTACCAGAACATATCCGCAATTCCTCTATATTGACAGGAAACCAATTAGGTCTCCTCGCTAATATAGAAGCGATCCCATCATTTGAAAATGACATCTTGGAGGATGAACAGATCCATACCTTAAAAAGTATGTGGGAACAGGACCAAACCCAATTGAATAATGAGCTGCAGCGATATGCTGCCAGATTATTGGATGAAGAGCAAATAGAAAAAGCTTGGCAAGTCCTACTGGTACATTAATTCCAAATTAATTGGTTGGGTCTGTGCAAGCCTTATTCCATCAGATATTAACTTTTCAAGGTCAGGGTTTTTCCTGGCCTTTTCCTTTAAAATAAACCTTAAACTATCTTCTAATTCAATCTGCCCTTCGTGGATCGCTAATTCATAGAGCTCGACCATGGCTAACCAATCGTTAGGGAATCCTTCCAACAGCTCTTGAACCAATACTGATAAGGCCCTTTCTTTTCCCTGCCCTTCTCTTAATTCCCTGATTTGCCCGTAAATTTCATGGAGATCTTTTTGTTCATCGGTCCAATTTTGCTTTTCAGTTTTAATTTCTGAAATATTGATGTCAGGATCAAATGCAAATTTATCAGCAGCCCCTGCATACACAGATTTAACCGAGCTTCCTACAGCCATGTCATAGATACCCCATTCAGGCTGGAATAAAACTTGACCAGTAGGTTCATGGACGACCGTGCATTCCTCAAAACTAACGAGCAGCAGCAAGCCATCTTCATTGAACACAAAGGATCTTACATTCCCTGATACCAATATTCCAGATTTAAAATATAATGATCCTGGCATGCCTTCAATCAATCCTAGGCCCTCTAAATCTTCTGCTCTACATTGTTCCAATGGCAATCGCTTTCCTATCAATAATCCAATCGGAGAACTAAATCCATCTTTATGGTAATGCTTTCCATGACCTTTCAATTCCAGATTTTTATAAGCCAATGCGGTTGGCCCTGTAGTTTTAATTGCAATCAGTTCCTCCCCCAAAAACATGGATGTAAATACTCCTGAAACCTGTAAACCAGAACTCAGCTCTACCGTGCAGGTATTACTGCTGTCAATGGCTTTTTCCATCGCTTCCTGCCCCCCCACACGAAAAGCCATAGTTTTTGAAAATTCATCCAGTACCTCGTAAGCATGTTTAAAATCAGGCGTTACAAATAATTGAGGTTGCGGCTTGGTAATATCATATGAAAACTGGAGGGTATCGATATCATAAGGCAGTTTTTTGACGTCCGGTTGCATACAACTTGCACTTTCACCAATGGAAGAAAGCAAACCTGCGCCATATATTTTATGATCTTTTACCGTTCCGATCAATCCATATTCCACCGTCCACCAATGCAACCTGCTCAGTAAAGCCATTTCTGAAGGCTCACCCATATTACTTGAAATGGCGTCAAAACGATCCGTTGCTGCTTGTACTTCTTCTTCAGTGGCATCTTCTCTTTCTTTGACAATGGATAAGGCCCTGATAGCCTCATACAGCTCAAAATCTTTACCTGAACTCATGGCTTTGGATCCAACCTCACCGAAATGCTGTAAATAGGCGGCATATTCAGGTTCACCTATGATAGGTGCATGACCGGAAGACTCATGAATAATATCTGGAGCTGGTGTATAGGTAATATGTTCAATCTGTCTAATGTCTGCTGCAATGACCAACACACAATGTGCTTGGAATTCCATGAATGCTGCTGGCGGTATAAATCCATCAACCGTTACTGCCCCCCAGCCTATTTTCTTTAGGCTATCATTCATGGATTGCAAGTTAGGGATACGTTCGATCGTCAATCCAGCCTTTGTCAACCCTGGTATATAAGGGTAATACGCAATGTCCTTCAGGTAGGCATAGTTCTGCCGCATCACATATCGCCAAATCGCCTGATCTAAGGCAGAGTATCGATCATAATTTTGCTCGACTACATATCTTTGAAGATGTTTGGGCAATCGCTCTAAGACGGGATTATCGTAGCTATTCATTATAAATTAGTTTAAACGAAAATAAAAAAATTTAACTAAATAAACAATAGACCAAACCTTCCTCTCCTAGAATGTCCCTTAAATCTGATGTTTATTTTTCTGTTTATATTGGTTCCTTTGGATGAGCAATTTACAACTATTTTCAGAAACTATTTTTGCAATCTGGCCATTATGAACTGAACTACACTACCGAAAACCAAATTTATTAAGTCTAAACGCAACAATTTCATACTTTTGCAAAACTTCTTAACCATCATTTCTGTTATCTTGGTTAAGCTTCCTGTCGATAAACTTGAAAGACAGGCTTTTATATGTTATGGTGGAAAATCTTAGACTTTTTGATCTTGCCTTAAGGCAGGTAAACCTTTTTCCGGACCTCAATATGTTCGCGCATAAAAAAGAGGGGGAATGGAAAACCTTGACTTCTGTAGAATTCTTGGAACAGGTGAACGCGATCTCCAAAGGATTGCTTGAACTTGGTGTTAAACCAAACGACAAAGTTGGATTGATTGCTGATAGTAGCATTGAATGGCATATTGTCGATTTCGCTATCCAACAGATCGGAGCTGTTGTCGTTGCCATCTATCCAAATATCAGTGATTCCGATTATCAGTTCATTTTCAATGATGCTGAAATTAAGCTCTGCATCGTTAGCAATAAAAGCTTATTCCATAGATTGACCCAACTAAATGACTCTATCTATACCCTAAAGTATATTTTCTGCATTGAAAAAAATGAAAATGTACGCAATTGGGATGAATTGAGGACCGTTGGTGCCCATATTCCCGATTCTAAAATTGAAGAACTTAGAGCAAATATCAAACATACCGACTTAGCTACGCTAATCTATACTTCAGGCACCACAGGAAAGCCGAAAGGGGTCATGTTGACCCATCATAACATTATTTCCAATGTGGAAGCAGCAAGAGAGATTACACCTTGTAAGGCCTACGACAGGGCATTGACTTTCCTTCCACCTTGCCATGCCTATGAAAGAATGGTCATCTATACTTATCTGTACATTGGGATCACGGTACATATCGCCGAATCCTTGGACAAAATCGGTCAGAATATCAATGAAGTAAAACCTCATATCATGACTGCCGTTCCGAGGATCTTGGAAAAGGTCTACGAAAAGATCATGAAAACAGGTATGGAACTGACCGGTATGAAGCGCAAGATCTTTGACTGGGCTGTTGAAGTGGCTGAACAATTCGACCCAAATCCAGAAAAAAGGAGTTTCGGCTACAACATCAAGCTAAAGTTGGCAAAAAAACTGGTCCTAGATAAGTGGTACCAAGCATTAGGTGGAGAGTTAAAAACGGTTGCTTCGGGAAGTGCATCGCTACAGGCCAAACTTGCCCGAGTATTCCTCGCTGCGGGAATCCCGCTCTACGAAGGATACGGCATGACTGAAGCTTCCCCCTTGATCTCTGTAAACCATTACCTCAAAGGAATCCGTATCGGAACCGTGGGATTAGCTGTAAAATATGTGGAAATTAAATTGGCGGATGATGGAGAGATCTTGGTCAAAGGTCCCAATGTGATGCAAGGCTATTATAAGAACAGGGAAGAAACGGATAAAACCATTATCGATGGTTGGTTGCATACAGGTGATATTGGCGTTTGGGAAGATGAGGTTTTCTTGAAAATCATCGACCGTAAAAAGGAGATGTTCAAGATTTCTGGAGGTAAGTATGTGGTGCCACAACCTATCGAGAAGAAATTATTGGAATCCAATTACATCGAACAGGCGATGGTGATCGGTGATGGTCAGAAGTTTGCTTCTGCCTTTATTGTGCCTAACTATGCCCACCTACAAGATTGGTCCCGAAATGAAGCTCCTGAATTAAAAGGAATGCCCAAAGACCAGTTCCTGACTGAAACAAAAGTAGTCCGTAAAATCAATAAAGAAGTTCAATTGGCCAACCAACATTTTGGGAACTGGGAACAGATCAAAAAACCGATCATCCTCTCGGATGAGTTCACCATTGAAAACGGAGAACTGACCCCTACCCTTAAAATGAAACGTAAGGTCATTCTGGAAAAATACAAAAAGGAATTTGAGGAATTGTACCATTTGGCAGATTAATAAAATGGTTACTATTTCTTAACATACATCAATCAAGATTTAAATGGATAGGATTAATTTTACCAAAGATTACAAACTATCCATTTAAATTTTTGTTGATTCGGTATGAAAGATAAATTTATCAACCTCCCATTAATTAAGAACGAAGAAAAAAGCAGATTTGAATTAGATGTCGATGGCCATATAACTTTCATTGACTACAAAGAAACAAGCAGTACCGTTGCCCTGATCCATACCGAAGCTCCTTCTGAATTGGCAGGAAGCGGAGCCGCAGCTGCCATTGTAGAAAAAACATTGCAGCACATCAAGGATGCTGGAAAAACAGTCTCTCCCTATTGTCCGTATGTGTTTGCATTCATCAAAAAACATCCCGAATGGAAAGAATTGGTATCACCAAGGTTTCCAAAATTCAATGAATTGTAATTTATTGTTATTCTGAAAGGTTTGAACCAGGATGTTCGGGATTGGAGGATGGACCAAGATCATTGGCGGAATGCCTACCGAATAAATATAAATCAAGTTTTGTAGGGTCGTATCGCATACGCCCGCCCCATATAGGCAAAAAAACAATTAATTTTCCATTTTCCGCTATCATCCTGAGAAGAAAAATTTGGGCTAAATTTATTGGAAGTTGATGACAGCTTGTTGGCAATGAAAATCAATTAGCTCTTTTATTTTTTACATATAGAACCCCTTTGGGGTTCCATTATTTTAGCTGGCATGGCACGTTAGCCTGAAAGTTGCGCAAACCTGATGTTCGATTAATCGAACATCAGTTTTGCGCAACTCCTATATTGTTCAATACTATTGCTAAAATAATTCATCCCCGCTGGGGATGTATGACGGCTAGATATATCTTCTGCTAAATAAACATGGGTTTGGATTGCCATAAACGTGGATCTAACAAACTTGTCATTGGTAGGAACGAATCATTTCGGATAAATGCGAACTTTTAAAATCAAAGACACCCATCATGGTATTGGCGTACAGTTCCTTGACCGAAGGTCAAGGATGACAGGGTCGGTGGGAGGAAAACCGTACAGATTCTTCACTATTCGTTCAGAATCGCAAATGCGCTAGAGAGGGATTCAGAGTAAAACGAAGAATCTATTTTTATTTTTTTAGGAAGATTTGGTCATTCCGAAATCGTAAGATGAGCAAACTATTTTCTATATTTAGGAAGAGCTTTTGAAAACCATACCAGCCCCGTGTGGTTTACACTCCCCACCCCTTGCCTTCCTGTTTTATGCGTGTTTGCGGTTTTTTAATTCCATGAGGTTTTATCGATTTCAAAGCGACCTCATTCGAGGCATATTTTCAAAATTCGCAAAGCATCCCGAATATGTCTCGAATGAGACCAAAAGAATTCCCAATCAGGGACAAAATTTGTCAAAGCCTCCTATGTTCCAAATTATATGTCAAAAAATGAGTAGGAAAATAGCGTTTAATTAGCGTAAAACAAAAAAGAAAGGGAAGCAATCTGGCAATTGCTCCCCTAACTATTAACCAATTATAAACTTAAATTATGAGATAGCAAATATAGTTATTAAAAAGATTATTCCTAATAATATTTGCGTTTTTATGCGGTTTTATTTTAGCGGTCGACTTCACCAAGCACAATATCGATGGAACCTAAAATGGCTATCAGATCAGCGATGAGCACTCCCTTACCAAGCTCTGGCAACACCGAAAGGTTATTGAAGCTGGGTCCTCTAGCCTTCACCCGCTTAGGGATGTCGGTTTTCTCTTGCGTGACAAAATAGAAGCCTAGTTCCCCCTTAGGGTTTTCGGCACGGACATAATATTCCTGCGCTTTCAGGTTTACTTTCTTTGGTACCATGCCACGAGGGTCAAAGTCAGGTGTTCTCTTGAAATCACTCATCAATCTTGGCAAACATTGTTCAATAATCTTGACAGACTCTTTGACCTCATCTACCCTGACCTTATAGCGATCCCAACAATCTCCGACTGCACCCATTTCGCCTTTACCTACAGGGATCTCAAAATCCAACTCCGGATAAACGGAATACCCATCCACCCTTCTCAGGTCCCATTTGATACCTGAGCCGCGCAACATAGGTCCTGAACAGCCATAATTGATGGCTACATCAGCTGGCAGAACGCCAATATTGGCCGTCCGCTGTATAAAAATCTGGTTATTGGACAATAGGTCGTCCAATTCGACCAATTTCGGTTTAAAGTAATTGATAAATTCCAGGCAACGTTCTTCAAAGTTGACCGGGATATCATAGAACAAACCTCCAACCCAGATATAATTATAGAGCATCCTGGAACCGGAAGCCCATTCTAACATATTCATGATATGTTCCCGATCGCGGAAACACCACATAAAAGGTGTAAAAGCTCCAATATCGATCCCATAGGTCCCTATGGCAATCAAATGGGATGCAATACGGTTCAGTTCGGTGACCAAGACACGGATATATTCAATTCTTTTGGGAATTTTATCTTGAATTCCAAGCATACGCTCAACCCCCATCACAAAGGCATGTGCATTGTTCATGGAAGCTAAGTAGTCCAAACGATCGGTGAAGGGAATAGTCTTTCCGTAATTCATGGACTCTGCATGTTTATCAAAGCAACGGTGCAGGTAGCCCATATGTGGAATGATTTCCTTAACGATTTCACCGTCAGTGATCAACTCCAACCTCAAAACACCATGGGTAGATGGATGTTGAGGGCCCAAGTTGATTACCATCTCCTGAGATGAAACCGAATTAATTTTATCCTGATAGTTTTTATTAGCTTGTAGGTATCTTTCGTTCATAACTATTTGATCGGGATATTATGATAAGTTTCAGGATCTTGATAATCTTTACGTAGTGGATACCCCACCCAGTCTTCAGGCATGAGGATGCGTCTCAAATCAGGATGACCTGTAAAGAAAACACCCATCAGGTCATAGGCCTCGCGTTCATGCCAATCCGCTGTTCGCCAAACTTCAGACACAGAAGGAATCTCTGGCAATTCATTCAGGTCTCTTCCGGCATCTAGCGTTACTTTAAGCGTAAGTTGTTTTTGAAAGGGAATGGAAGTTAGGTTATAGACCAGCTCAAAGTATTCTTGCGGAAAATAATCTACTGCCGTGATATTTGCCAGGAAATCAAAATAGCAGTTTTCATTATCCCGGAGAAAAAGACAAACCTCTTTAAGATGTTCAGGTGCAATAAAAAGAGCAGGCTGTAGCCCATGCTCCTGCACATCCTGCACCGCATCGATATGTACGTATTCCTCTAGGTATTTTTTTATTTCTTGGATCATTATCAAGGCGCTAAACGGTTGATCGTCCAATTGCCATCATCCTTTATATAGACAATGCGGTCATGGAGTCTGCTTCCCCTTCCCTGCCAGAACTCAACCCGAACAGGTTTTAACAGGAAACCACCCCAAAATTCCGGTCTTGGGACTTCTTTAATATTTTCCATTTCCTTTTCCACTTCTGCTACTCTTTTTTCCAAAGTTTCCCGATCAGGGATAATGGCACTCTGAGGAGAAGCAATGGCACCGATTTGGCTACCTCTAGGTCTAATGGAGAAGTATTCGTCAGAATCTGCTTTAGGTAATTTTTCGACCTCTGCTTCAAAGCGTACCTGTCTTTGCAATTCAGGCCAGAAAAACAAGGCCGAAACATGTGGGTTCTGGATGATCTCTTGTCCTTTCCTACTGTTGTAGTTGGTAAAAAAACTCAGACCTTCCGTTTTAATGTCCTTTAACAGTACAACTCTGGAAGAGGGATAGCCATTTTCGGAGACCGTAGAAACGACCATGGCAGTCGGTTCAGTGACCTGCGAGGACATGGCTTCATCAAACCATTTTTGGAATTGTTCGATAGGGTTTTTCTGTACGTCCGATTCGCTCAAACTGCTTTTCACATAGTCTTCCCGAATGGCGGCAATTTCTTTATGTTCAATGGACATGGCAAAGGATATTTCCTACAAACTTAACATAATATCCATTTTTTATAGAAAATGAAATGAAAAATTATTGCTATTTTACAGTGGATTAATAATGATATTCTATAAATTTGGTATAAACACATCTATTCTGTTATGTTCAACGAATATATCCCAAAACGCGGCAGTCTAATTTTATCTGAGCCCTTCATGCTGGATCAGAATTTTGAGCGCTCAGTGATCTTGTTGTGCGAGCATGATGAAAACGATGGAACCGTCGGATTGATCCTCAACCATCGCTCCATGCTTATGCTATCGGATGTCCTTGAAGAGGTTGACAATTCTGAAATACCTTTATACTTCGGTGGTCCAGTGGAAGGAAATGCGCTTTTCTTTGTCCACAAGGCCCACGAGAAAATCGAAGGCGGCACCCATATCGTAGATGACCTCTATTGGGGTGGTGACTTTGAACGTTTAAAATATCTGATCAACGAAAATTTGATCAGCAGTGAAGAAGTCAAGATTTTCCTAGGATATTCAGGATGGAGTCCGGGTCAACTTGATGGAGAGATCAAACAGAACTCTTGGGCAGTACATAATTCATTTAATATAGACCTGGCCTTTATTACCGATGGCGAAAATCTTTGGAAGGAAGCCTTGATCAGTATGGGTCCGAAATATGCACATGTTGCAAATTTCCCGAAAAGACCTGAATTCAATTGAAAAACAACAAATAAACATAAATCAACCAACATGAAGAAACACTTCTCAAACGCATTGTTTTTGGCAGCAACTACAGCGTTCGTGGCTTGTTCAGGAGCGAATTCCAACGGTACAGAACCGCAGGATTCAACCGCAGTAGTACAGGACACGACGAAATACCCGCCTGTTGAAACAAAACCAGGAAATACAGATTACAAACCGGCATTTGAGGGTCAAACCCGAATTGCAGGCGTAAAGACTACTTCACCTTATGAAGCTGCGGTGGTTGTTGAAGGTCTAAAAACTCCATGGGGAATTGCAGAGCTCCCAGATGGAAGACTATTGATTACTGAGAAAGAAGGTACCATGCGTATCGTCGACCCGAATGCAAAAACCATCGGTGAAGCGATTACAGGTATTCCAAAAGTAGATTCGCAAGGTCAAGGCGGCTTATTGGGCATCACCCTAGATCCTGACTTTGCCAACAACAGAATGGTTTACTGGACTTTTGCAGAACCTGTTTCAGGGGGCAACCATACTGCCGTAGCCAAAGGTAAGTTATCACAGGATGAAAAAAGCATTGAAGGCGCTAAAGTGATCTACCAAGCCTTGCCAACCTACAACGGTAAGCTGCACTATGGTGGCCGTATCTTATTTGATAAAGAAGGTAATCTATTTGTGTCTACAGGAGAGCGTTCAGACCTTGAAACTCGTCCGCAAGCACAGCAATTAAATTCTGCCCTAGGTAAGATCTTAAGAATCACAACCGATGGTAAACCAGCGGCTGGAAACCCTTTTGCCGGCAAAGGTGATGCAAAACCAGAAATCTACAGTTATGGACATAGAAACGTTCAAGGTTTGGCATTCAACCCCGTTACCGGAGAACTTTGGGACTCAGAATTTGGACCTCGAGGAGGTGATGAAATCAACTTGGTCAAACCAGGAAACAACTATGGCTGGCCTACGATTACCTATGGTATCGAATATAAAGGAGATCAAATCGGTAACCCTCCTATCCAACAAAAGGAAGGTATGGAGCAACCAGTTTATTATTGGGACCCCGTATTGTCACCTAGTGGAATGACCTTCTACACAGGTTCGAATGTTCCTGAATGGCAAAACAACCTATTCATCGGAGGCTTGAGCAGTACGCATATCGCTAGATTGGTCATCAAGGACAACAAAGTTGTTGGCGAAGAAAGATTATTAGCGGATAAAGGTGAACGCTTTAGAGATGTAATCCAAGGTAAAAATGGAGCATTGTACAGCGTTACTGATGGCGGTAAATTATTTAAGATCGACAAAAAGTAAAATTAGAGAATGCCTTGAAAAAGGTGTTTTTGGATAATAAAGAGGGGCGCTTGAAGAGTGCCCCTTTTTTTATTTTTGAACCAGGATGCCCATCGGCTTCGCTCTAGGTACGGGATGGGGGGGATGGACCAAGATCATGGAATGAACCAGGATGCAAAGGATGAGAGGATTAAACAAGAATATATCCGGATTGAAAAATTTGGACTAAATTTAAAGAAAGGTGATGACAGTCTTTTTCCACGAAAACATTTAGGCCCTGAAATTTGAGTTATAGAACCCCTTCGGGGTTCCATTATTTTAGCAAACATGGCACGTTAGTCTAAATGTAGCGAAAAACTGATGTTCGATTAATCGAACATCAGTTTTTCGCTACTCCTATATTGTTTAATATCATTCATGCTAAAATAATTCATCCCCACTGAGGATGTATGGCGGCTAGAAAAATTCTTCGGATAAATAAATATGGAACTGAAGGCTAGAAACACAGTTCTAACAAACTTGTCATTCGTACATAGGAAGGGTCTCCGAATAACTCAGAATTAGTCAAGGAAAGCTAAGAATGGAATTGTCGTGCAGTTCCTTAACCTTCGGATGACAGGATCTGTGAGAGGGAAACCGCACAGATTCTTCACCAAACGTTCAGAATCAGCAAAGGATCTGTTCGGAAAGTATGCTGTAAACCTATGATCAGCCAAATAAGATATTAACTCAGGATTTTATCAAAACCGTATCCAATTAAAATTATTAACATTCATTTTGTAAAATTTTACAATAAAACATATTACTTTCAAATAAATTTAACATATTAGACTCATTATAAGCATTTTTTAATTTGAATATTAATTTTTTTATTTATTTTAGATTAAAATTTAAATATTTATTCATTAGTTTAATTTAATTGAGTTAATTCTTGTGATTGAACTTTGATTTAAGCCTCAAAAATTAACGATGAGATTTTATTAACTCAAACAAACATGAAATTTATTGAAAAGCTATTAGTGAGTCCATCGGGCTTATCTAAAAAAACTGCCAAATCAGCGAAGAAAAAACTTAAATTATTAAAAGCCGTTTATGAACTTGACAATGCTTCGGTAAATGATTTAATGAAGAGTTTGACCTTAAGTTTTCCAACCTTGAACACGTTGATGGTGGAGTTAGTGGAGAAGAAATATCTGAATCAGCACGAACGTGGTGAATCCTTAGGTGGAAGAAAACCTAATTTATACCAATTAAGCGACAGTCTGTTTCGAGTTCTGACCATAGAAATCAACCGCAGGTCTATTCGTATCGCTCTGGTAGACAACAATTGCAACATTCTCAATATTCCGCAGCAATTTCAATTTGAAATCTCTACGGACCTAAAGGAACTGCCTGCCTTTTTGATCATTGTTAAAAAATACATCAAGGATCAAAAACTGGACATGGAGCAAGTATCTGGGATATCTATTTCTATGCCGGGGCTAATTGACCGTTACTCAGGTGAGAACTTCACTTATTTTTACGAAGCAGGATTCAACCTAGAGAACCATCTGGAACATGAGTTCAACAAGAGAACCAAGGTTATCAATGATGCCAAGGCTGCAACCTTGGCAGAGAAATTCTACGGAAAACTGAAGCGGAAAAGGGATGCTTTAGTGATCCGTTTAGATTGGGGAATTTCCTTGGGGATAGTCTCCAATGGGGAAATCTATTTGGGTAAAGATGGATTCTCCGGTGAAATGGGCCATATCAGTTTTGTCAACGATGGCGAGTTATGCTACTGCGGCAAGCGTGGCTGTCTGGAAACCTTGGTTTCCGGTACTGCGCTGGTAAACAAGGCTACCCGGGACATTGAAGCTGGCATCCCTACCCTAATCGTATCAAAATATGAAAATTTGCAGCTGACACCTGAACATATTATCCAGGCTGCCATGGATGGTGATCAATATGCCATTCAGCTGATTTCTGAACTGGGCAGCAAACTAGGCAGGGCAATATCCCTTTTTATGCAAGTTTTCAACCCCGAAACTATTGTGCTTTCTGGAAGCTTTGCCAGAACCTCTATGCTCATGATTACTCCGATCCAACAACAGATCCAGACCTATTCCATGAGCAAGATCGCGACAGGGTGCAGCCTACAGGTTTCTACCTTGGGCGACAATGGGTTATCCTTTGCCTTGGCAAGACATTTTGTGAACTGCTATTTTGAGGAACGCATCGGTAGGAATTAAGGAATGGTTAGCTGAATATTAATCTTTAACATTCAGCACTTCTTTTATATTCAAAATCTTTTGGATTCAGGGCAATCTTAATACCTTTGCGTATAATTTCAAAATATGAGTACACAGCTATCCAAGTACAGCGTCCTATTCTGGGCCACTGTGCTTATGGTCTTCAGCTCCTGTAAGACCACATTTTACCAAGCAGCTGTATCAAACAAACAAATGTTGGCAATCAACAATCAGATTGCGGAAGATACAGCGATTACAAATTACATTTTACCCTATAAGAACCAACTTGAGGATAAGATGAACGAGGTATTGGGATATGCACCAGAGGCACTGATAAAAAACCGCAATCTTCCTGAGTCAGAATTGAGCAACTTCTTTTCAGATGCGCTATTGGCCATCGGCAAAAAAGTCGACCCGGAGGTAGTATTTTCCATGGCTACCAAAGACGGTATCCGTTCTGGCATCAAACAGGGCAATGTGACCGTAGGTTCTATTTTTGAGGTCATGCCATTCGAGAATTACATTACCATATTGGAACTTAAGGGAACGGATGTTCAGGTATTGGCAGATTTTATTGCCGAAACCAATGGTCAGCCCTTAGGGAATGTTGAACAGGTCATAAAGGACAAGAAAATCCAAAGTTTCAAGATTGGCGGGAAAGATATCGATCCTAATAAAACCTATAAGTTGGTCACTTACGACTTCATTGCCAACGGAGGTGATCTCGTTAGAGGGCTCAACAGTCCCATCAGTAAGAATGTTACTGCAGAAAGAGTGCGCGAAGCTTTGATCAGCTATGTACAGGAATTAACAAAAGAAGGTAAAAAAGTAGAAGCAAAATTAGATGGAAGAGTTAAGATCATTGAATAGAAGGAGCTTTTTAAAAAGCGTAATGGCTTTGGGAGCAACCGCATCCTTGAGTTCCATTCCATTTGTAGGCTATAGTAAATCTAAAGAAGTAAAGATTACCTTTCTACATACGAACGATGTACATAGCCGTATTGAACCTTATCCCATGGATGGGTCAAGGTTACAAGGTTTAGGCGGAGTGGCCCGAAGAAGCACCCTCATCCAGAAGATCCGTTCGGAAGAAAAGAACGTGCTGTTATTTGATGCAGGAGATATGTTTCAGGGCACGCCCTATTTCAATGTTTTTGATGGCAAGGTAGAACTTGAACTCATGTCGAAATTAGGATATGATGCAGGAACATTCGGTAACCATGAGTTTGACAATGGATTACCGGGATTACTTAAGCATTTTGACAAGGCGAACTTCCCTTTTGTCACTTCCAACTATGATTTTACGGGAACCATTATGGAAGGAAAAACCAAGGACTATCTGGTGTTCGAGCGAGATTCTGTAAAAATCGGTGTTTTTGGAGTCGGTGTAGACTTAAAAGGTATGGTTGATCCGCGAAGCTATGCAGGTGTTAAGATTTCAGATCCGATCGAGGTCGCCGCTAAATATACACAGAAGTTAAAAAACGAGTTGAAGTGTGACCTGATTATCTGCCTTTCGCATATTGGCTACAACTACGATACGGAAAAAGTATCAGATTTGATGCTGGCAAAGAATTCAAGGCATATTGACCTGATCATAGGTGGGCATACCCATACTTTCTTGGACAAACCGACTGAGGTGAAGAATCTGGACAACCAGATAACCTTGGTAAACCAAACGGGCTTTTCTGGGGTTAACTTAGGCAGGATAGATTTTATTCTTGACAAAAAGAAAGGGACGAAGCGAAGTATAGCAACGACCTATAGCATAGACAAAAGATTAGACAACCTAGCAAGCAGGATTGCTTAGATAAAACACACTATTGAGAGCATTAGTACGACTTTATATCAACTCCTATAAAGGCTTATCGCCTGCTGCATGGCTATTGGCATTGGTTATGCTGATCAACCGTGCGGGATCCATGGTAATTCCATTTTTGGGGATTTACATGTCCTCGGAATTAGGATTCAGCAAAACGCAGATAGGTCTCGTATTGGGCTGTTTTGGTTTAGGTTCAGTCTGCGGATCCTGGCTGGGAGGCTGGTTAACCGATAAATTCGGGAACTTCAAGGTACAGACCTGGAGCTTGATCTTGGTCATTCCGCTGTTCTTATTACTGCCTAACTTCAGGACCTTTGAGGGCTTGGCCATTATGATCTTCATCTTGACCTTGGTTGCGGACGTCTTCCGTCCAGCCAACTCCGTTTCTGTAGCAAGGTATGCCAAGCCTGAAAACATCACCCGTGCCTATTCCCTAAACCGGATGGCAGTGAACCTTGGTTTCTCCATAGGCCCGGCATTAGGAGGTTTTTTAGCTAAGTTTTCCTATAACTGGATATTTTACGGTAATGCCATCGCTGCAGCCTGTGCAGCTATTGTATTTATATATTTCTTTAGAAACAGAAAAGCAAGGACTGAAATAGGTCAGACGAAGGTTCAGGAAATTGAAGATGAAAAACCTGTCAGAAATGCCTATAAGGACGGACTCTTTATTGTATTCAATATTTTATGCTGTTTGTTCTCGATGGCATTCTTTCAATTATTGAGTACACTCCCGCTCTTCTATAAAGAGGCGCACAATCTCCACTCCGATGAAATCGGTTTATTGCTTGGATTTAGTGGTTTTGTGATCGTATTGTTTGAGATGGTACTGGTCCATGTAGTGGAACATCGATTTTCAGTCCGGCAGATTATGCTCTGGGGAACGGCGATTTCTGGAATGTCCTACTTGATGTTGACGGCAGACTTTGGGATTGCCTGGTTGTACCTAGCCATGTTTTTCCTGTCCACTGGAGAGATGTTAACATTACCATTTACAGCCACCGTAGCCATCAACAGAGCCAGTCGGAGCAATCAGGGCGCTTATATGGGCTTTAACTCTTTGGCTTTTGCTGCTGCCAATATATTTTCTCCCTTCTTAGGAACCTATACAGCTGAACACTTTGGCTATTCTACCTTGTGGACATCAGCAGGATTGATATTGATCTTCTGTGGGGTTGGATTTTATTGGATCATCAGCAAGATGAAAACAGAACATTAACCGACATTCCGTTCATATGGGACTCTTGTTGCAATAGATCTCCCCAAAGTGATTTCATCTACATATTCCAGTTCACCACCAAAGGCAATACCCCTGGCAATGGTACTGATCTGCACATTGAACTCTTTCAATTTGCGGTAGAGGTAAAATATCGTGGTGTCCCCTTCCATGGTTGCACTAAGTGCTAGAATTACTTCTTGGACTTGACCGGAACGTACACGGTCTATCAAACCCTCGATTTTCAGGTCTGCTGGCCCTATTCCTTCCATAGGTGATATCAAGCCGCCAAGCACATGGTAAACTCCACTATATTGGTTGGTATTTTCTATAGCCATTACATCACGGGTATCTTCGACAACACAGATCAAGGCTTTATCACGCTTCGGGGAAGCACAGATTTCACATTGCTCAGAATCAGAGATGTTAAAACAGGTACGGCAATATTTAATGTCTTGTTTCAATCGGTCCAAGGATTCAGTAAAACGGCTCACCTCGGCATCAGATTGTTTCAAGAGATGCAAGACCAAGCGTAAAGCTGTTTTTTTACCGACGCCGGGAAGTTTTCCAAATTCTTCCACAGCCTGTTCCAATAGTTTTGACGAAAAGTTCATTTTTCAAAATTACGAAAATAAAGAGCAAAAAAACACGCCAGAATTCTTTCGAATATCTGGCGCATCGGTTTATGAAACAAATCTATGTGTGCTCTAATTTAAAAATCCAAATAATCCCATTTCCCTCTGTATGCCCTACCCTTTAGATTATTGGCAAATGGGCTGTCGAACACTTCTTTGTTCGGATCCCATTTGATAGGTTTCTGTATTTGATAGGCGATGTTGACTGCATTACATACTGTAGCGGTTCTATGTCCAATTTCAACATCACAGATTGGTTTAGAACGTTTTTTGATGGCATCAACGAAATCCTGGTAATGGTCTTCCGAATAGTACACCTTCCGATCCTTCTCGGCAATCTGTAATTTTGGGAGGTCCGCTTTATCAGATCTCAGGAATTCCCTGGATACTTCAATCTTACCTTCTGTCCCTAAAAACTGGATAGCATTGAAGCTCCCCCAAGATTTATGATGGACTTTAATTCCATTTTTATAGGTGAAATATAGACCTTCCTTCGCCATGGGTATATCTGGCGGAGTAAAAGAAACAGGTCCTGATTGGTCCATTCCTAAGGCCCATTGAACGATATCAAACATGTGGGCTCCCCAATCCGTTACATATCCACCGCCGAATCCATGATACAGTCGCCATAGGGACCATTCAGGGGCATCTAAAGCTGGGCTTAAGATTGGATTATAGCCACGGTAAAGCGATGGGCCGATCCACGAATCCCAATCAAGATGTGCAGGGGTTGGCATGGAAGGCAGATCACATTCCTTTACAGGCTCTCCTACCGATACATTGACCTCTTTGATATCACCGATATAACCATTGCGGATCAGGTCAGCTGCCTGCCTAAAATTATATTGGGAGCGCTGCATACTTCCTGTCTGCAAAACCCTTTTATATTTCCGTACTGCATTTACCATTGCACGACCTTCATCGATGGTCAAAGCCAGAGGTTTTTCGCAATAGATATCCTTCCCTGCTTTTGCGGCATCAACCACATGCATGGCATGCCAATGGTCAGGAGAAGCAATGATTACGGCATCTATATCTTTAATGGCCAGCAAATCCCTATACTGTCCAAAACCTTGGACCTGATGAGCAGCCTTAGCGGCATTCAGCTTATTAGCCTTGCCAATGAAATTATTCAGTTTGCTACTATCCACATCAGCAGCCGCAATGACCATGGCCTCCGGAATTTTCATGAACTGGTTCAAAAGACCGTACATCTGCTTGCCTACACCGATAAATCCTAGGTTGAGACGATCGCTAGGTGCCAAGAAGCCATTACCACCCAAGACATGTCTAGGTATTATGGTAACTGCAGCTGCGCCTAAAGCGGTTTTACTAATAAAGTCCCGTCTATTCATTATAGGTTTAAGATTTTTTCAGTCGTGAATAGGTTTACGTTTGATAAATGTATTAAATCAGTTTAATAATTCAAAATTTAATTGAAATATTTATGTTTTTTTATGATAATAACAACAATCATCAAGCTTTCGAAAAATTTAATATAAAACCTTATATTACATCGAAAAGGGCGAAAAAAGCCCTTTCATGGACAAAAAACAAAAAGACCAAATGGTTAAAGACGATAAAATCAGAAATTCATTTGCCAATAAAACTTGGCAAGAAATTAAGGTAAAAGACTCTTGGCAAATCTTTAAGATCATGTCGGAGTTTGTAGATGGGTTTGAAAAATTGGCTAAGATTGGCCCCTGTGTTTCGATCTTTGGATCGGCAAGGACACCGGATGAGCATAAATATTATCAAATGACCGTAGAGATTGCGAGGCTATTGGCAGACCGCGGGTACGGTGTTATATCAGGTGGTGGACCAGGAATCATGGAAGCTGCCAATAAAGGAGCCTATACGGCCGGAGGTAAGTCGGTAGGACTGAACATTGAACTGCCACATGAGCAATTCCACAATAAATATATTGACCGCGATAAATTACTGGAGTTTAATTATTTCTTTGTCCGCAAGGTTATGTTCATGAAATATTCTCAAGGTTATATCGTATTGCCAGGAGGGTTCGGGACAATGGACGAACTGTTTGAAGCTGTTACATTGATACAAACTGGTAAGATTGCCCGCTTCCCTATCGTACTGGTTGGTACTGAATACTGGAACGGCCTTTTTGACTGGATCAAAAACACCATGCTTGGCAATAAATATATCAGCGAGGAAGATCTGAACCTATACAGAATGGTGGATACAGCGGAAGAAGCTACTGAACATATCTTTAGGTTCTATGATAAATATCTGTTGAAACCGAATTTTTAGGGTTGAACCAGGATGGAAGGGATGAGAGGATGGACCAAGATCAGGGATTGAACCAGGATGGAACGGATGAGAGGATGGGCCAAGATCGGGGATTGAACCAGGATGGAAAGGTAGCCGATTTTGTAGGGGCTTATTGCATAAGCCCACCTCTTGCAATCCTAACAATAATATCTCCCTTTAGGGTGATTAACTCCTTTATCCTTTTAGGACAGATAATAACCCCTAGAGGGGGTGAAATCTTTGTAGAAACTTGATGTCTGTAATGGCGAACCCACTGCGTGGGTGAAATATTTTACAACAAATCTCCTTTTATGGGCATAAAGTAAAAAAATAGTTCCCTCATCTTACGATTTCGGGATGACAAAAACCTCTAAATAAATAAAAAATAGATTCTTCGCTTCACTCTGAATCCCTCTTTAGCAAATTTTGATTCTGAACGATTAGTAAGGGATCTGTACGGTTTTCCACAAAAGGACACTGTCCTCCTAAATCGAAGATTTAGGAACTGTTCCCTAATTCAAAAATTAATATTCGGTTCTTTGATTTGGATTGTTCCGAGATCCTTCCTGCGTCAGGATGACACAAAAAACCTTAACTTAATGACATTGCCCCGATGGGGTTCTATATATAGAAATTAAGAAATCAATGTTTTTCAGGGCCAACATCCTGTCATCAACTTCTTATAAATTTAGTCCAAATTTTCACTTCTAATTATGACTAAAAGAATTAAATAAGGACATTGCCGTCTGGTACCCTATCGCCAAAATATTAAGGCAGTTTTTTCATTGCACTATAATGTCATTAGGTTTCGATAAGTGTTACTCAAATTGTCAAAACACAGGTAAACAGCCAGCTGGCATGAACAACATTATAAAAAGAAAGTCCCTCGGCACAACCGAGGGACTTTCAATATTTATTGGAATTAAATTTTTGCTTAGAAGTTGTAAGTCAAACCTGTGTTCCAAGTAGTACCTAAACCGTAGAAATAACCGAAAGCATCTTTTCTAGAGAAGTAGTTCTCGTTGAAAAGGTTTTTCACATTACCTCTGAATTTAATGTTTTTACCGTTTTTCAAGTTGAAAGTATAGCTTAAACCAGCATCTACTACGTTATAAGCTTTTAATTCTTCAGGTTGGTAAACTTCATTGTTCAAAGATGATTTGATTACGTCATCTACATTCACATTACCGTATAATCTAGCATAGTGGTTGTAATCAGCATCGATTGAGAATTGAGGAAGGATAAAGTATTTAACACCAAGACCAAAAGTTGTCTGTGCAGCATTACCTACTTTTACACCAGTTAAATCTTGACCTGCTTTATCTTCGAAAACGATATCAAATGAGTTGTTATCTCTTACACGGTAAGGAGATGTACCATCATATTTCCAGTCACCGATTGATCCGTAACCTCTTAATTTAAGGTTAGAAAGAACGTTTACATCAAATTCTAATTCTAAACCTTTGTGAAGCTGACCAACACCAGTGAATAAGTAAGTTACATCAGGGTATGTTGTTCCACCTACAGTATAATCTCTTGCTGTGTAATCAGTGAATCTGTTATCCCATTTTGTGTAGTAAGCATTGAAGCTAACTGCAACGATTGGGTTAGAATATTTATAACCAGCCTCAACACCGAAGATTTTTTCATTATCCACTGAAGGATCTACAAAATCTACCGTATTAGAAACAAATACGTTATCTAAGAATGGTTGACGGGAGTATTGTCCAATATTAGCGAAAATTGTGTGTGCATCTTCGAAAGTATAGGAAGCACCTCCTTTAATGTTGTAACCGAATTTGTTATCGAATTTAGATTTCTTTTCGCCTTCAGCATAGTTCCAACGATCGATTTTTTGGTAAGATTGGTTAGAAAGGGAACCCTGAACGAATGCAGTGAATCCATCTAAACTATATTCTACTTGACCAAAAAGACCTTGGTAATTGATTTTCTCGGAGTTGTCATATCCTACTCTTTGATCTACATCAGCACTATTGAACAATGAAGACCAAGGGTTAGTTGAGAAAGTCTCAGAAACTACATAACCTTTTTCACGAGTTTTATTATCGGCGATACGACCTTCAGAACCTAATAGGTTAATCAATTGTTGGAAGTGATCACCTTTGTAGAAACGTAAATCAGCACCTAAGTTGAAAGAGAAGTTTTCGTTTGCTTCGAAGTTGTAGTTAGAAACCAAACCGTACCAGAAGTGGTTGTTTACAGAAGCTCTTAATGCAGAACCATTGTTTCCGCTAGAGATTTTGTTAGGTTGAGCAGCATTAATAGCAGCTAGGGCATCCCAGTTTGTAGTACCATTTGCTGCGTTAAAACCATTAACGGTATAACCTGGACCATTACCCAAGATACCAGTACCACCACCTTTACCCATTGAAGCGTAAAGTACGGTAGAAAGAGATGATTTATCATCAATTTTCAAGTCCCAGTTTAAGTTCGTTACTGGCTTGTGGTAGAAGTTAGTTCTTTGAGAAAGACCTTCACCGTTGTACCAACCGTAGTTAGAGTTACCTCTTTCACCAGTGATATCATAACCTGGAGTAGCAATAACTTTAGTTTTATTTCCTGTAGGACCGATTTCTCTGTAGCTAGTCTCTAAAGGTTTAGAGAAGTTTTGGTCGTGCCACTGTGGAGCACCAAAGATCATGAAGTTGAAGGTGTTGTTATCATTTGGCTTGTAACCCACAGAAACAAAATAGTTTTGTCCAGCACCTGCAGTACCTAGAGCATATTTTTTATCAGCTCTCCATCCGTTCAACATAAATGATACCCCCCATTTTCCTTGCATACCAGTACTGTAAGAAATCATAGCTTTTGCTAATCCATCATTACCAGTTGACATACCTACGGAACCTCTTCTTACCATGTCAGTAGCTTTAGTTACGATGTTCACTGTACCACCCACTGAAGAAATAGCTAATTTAGAAGAACCAAGACCTCTTTGAATCTGGATCAAGTTAGCAACATCAGACATAGCTGACCAGTTAGACCAGTACATGTTACCATCTTCCATACCATTGATAGGTTGACCATTTAATAAGAATGCCGTATTCGATTGGTCGAAACCACGAACGAACATTTTAGAATCACCAAAACCACTTGCTTGGTCGGCAACGTAGATTGATGGGGTGTTCTTCATTAATTCCGGGAATTCAACGTTAGCACCACTTTTTTCTTGAATTTCTAAAGGTGTAATGGTTGATACAGCGATAGGCGTTTTTCTATCGGCGATATCAATAATACCTTTACCAATTACCACTACTTCACCAATTGCTTCACCATCTTCTTGAGCTTGTAAAACAATTGTTCCTAAATCAGATTGTCCTTCTGCGAATTTGATTTCGCTAGTGTTGAATCCTAGAACGCGGAAAATTAAAACACCTGATGTTTTTGGAGAGTTCAGGGTAAAAGCTCCATTTGCATCAGTCGATGTACCTGCCGATGTGCCCTGTACTAATACAGATGCCCCCGCAACCGGATTGGTGCCATCAGTTACAACACCTCTTAGGACTGTCTGTGCCCAAGCGACGTTGCAAAGCAACAACATTGAGAATAATGTTACTAATTGAGTAGAGATTTTTTTCATACTTCTATTTTATTAAAATAAGTAGTGCAAAAGTATAAAGACATATTGATTTTCAATCTCGATTAACATAAACTTAATATACTCACTACCACGTTTTTGCATTTAATTGACTTATTCGAGTAAGCAAAAATTTAAAACTTAATTAGTTTTTTAAACAACTATTCATTTTGGTTGAAATTTTGGCAATGAAACCGATGGGAAATTGATATTTTAACAAATTTTAACATTCTTGAAATTGTTGAAAAGTTTTTTCCTATTTCTAACGATTTAGCAGTTATCGCAACAACTATTTTTATAAACGGACAAAAATCAGGCGATTAACATGATCGATAAGAAGGAAAATAAAGCAACGTTTTTTTTGAAATTCGATAATCCCAAATTTTGAAAAGGAGTAATTAATGTTTTGGAACAAAAAAAAGGGAACTAAAAACTTAGTCCCCTTTCAAATGCTATAATTTTCTTAGTCCAGGTAAGCGTAGGTAATCCCATCTCCGCCCCTGTCGGCATGTTCATCTTCAAAACGGCTAACCTGGTTATATTTCCTTAAATAATCGCGGATGAATTTGCGCAAAATCCCATCTCCTTTACCGTGTACTATCTTTAATGATGGATATCCAATCATAACGGCGCGATCTAAAACCTGCTCTATTTTACCTAAAGCATCTTCAGTTCGCATGCCACGTACATCAACCTCGGGACTAAAGTCAGCAACACTATCCGAAGCAACGGATCTAAATCGCTTAGCGGCCTTAGCTTTCTCCTTTCCTCTCAGTTTTTCTACTTTATTTTTTTTGACAACCGTCCGGAGATCACCGAGGGCCAAGATCAGGTTATTCTTCGCAATCTCAATCACTTGGGCTTCATTACCTGTATCAATAATTTTCACCCAGTCCCCTACCTCTACCGTTTCAGCAGTTTCGTTGACAACCTCAGGCTTTTTGATTTCCTTAACTGATTTTTCCTTCAGGTTATCGGAAGCATGTTGCAATCCAGCTCTCAGTTTTTTGGTCTCTTCCTTATCGGCCTGTTTGGTCTTGATTTCAGCAATGGTATTTTCAACCAGTTTATTGGCGCTCTTAATGATCTGCCTAGCTTCTTCCTTGGCATCTTTGAGCAATTGTCGCTTATTCTCTTCCAAATAGCTCTTTAATTCATTCAATTCAGCTTGCTGTCCTACGATTTCTTTTTCACGCAGATTGATGGCAACCTTCGTATCGTAGACCTCTTTCTTTTCGCGTTCCAGGTCGACCAATAGGGTATCTACTTTCTTTTGCTGAACACCGATTTTCTGTTTGGCTAGGTGAAGGACTTCTTTAGGCAAACCAATATTCTGTGCGATTTCAAAGGCATAGGAACTACCTGGTTTCCCTGTCTGAAGCACATATAAAGGCTTCATCGCTTCATTATCGAATAGCATGGATGCATTTTCGATACCTTCTGAATTGCTCGCAAAGACTTTCAGGTTTGAATAGTGGGTCGTGATCACTCCCCGAATTTGCTTTTTGTTCAGTACTTCCAAGACAGCTTCGGCAATAGGGCCACCGAACTGCGGATCTGTACCCGTTCCGAATTCATCGATCAGGACCATTGTCCTGGCATTTGAAAACTGGGTAAAGTGCTTCATCTTGGAAAGATGTGCCGAGTAAGTACTTAAATCGCTGTCGATGGATTGATCATCCCCGATATCCGCAAAGAATTGCTTGAAAACACCAAGCTTAGAATTGGTATCACAAGGAATCAACAGGCCCGATTGAAACATCAACTGTAAGAGGCCAACGGTTTTCATACATACGGATTTACCTCCTGCATTAGGTCCTGAAACCAACAAAACACGATCCGTTCCATCGATCCTGAGATTCAATGGAACGACCGAATGATGACCTTCTTGTTTCGATGCCAAATAAAGAAGTGGATGTTTGGCATTTACCAGGAACACTTCAGCTTCTTTGGAAAGTTCAGGCATTTGCGCATCTATATCCAATGCGAACAATGCCTTGGCCCTCACAAAATCCAATTTGGTCAACAGCCCATGGTATGCAAACAATAAGGGAACATGAGGCCTTAGTTCAGAAGTCAGCGTGGTCAAGATCCTGACGATCTCCCTCCTTCTTTCAAATTCCAGATCCCTAACCTTATTATTAAGGTGGAACACTTCTTCAGGTTCAATATAAGCCGTTTGGCCTGAAGCCGATTCATCATGGATCAGACCTTTCAGCTTACGCTTATTTTCGGCTAGAATGGGAATACATAACCTACCGTCGCGGATGGTCAAACTCCCATCAGCTGTCCAACCATTCTGTTGCGCTTGCTTATAAACAGTATCAAGGCGTTTCCTTGCTTCCTGTTCTGCTTTGCTGATCTGTGAGGTTATTTCTAATAAGAGCTTAGAGGCATTGTCCTTGATCTTTCCCCTATCGTCGATGATCTGTTCGATCTGACGCAGGATATTCTTTTCTATAGGAAGGTGCTCGAAAAGCAGTTCCAGGTTTGGGTATTGCTGAGCACGGTCATTGAAATAACGGATTACGGCATAAACCGTCCTTAGGGATAGCAAAACACGGTGAAATTCTTCTTCCAGTAGGAAGGAGCCTTCAACTTTTGCTTTTTCAATAATGGCTTTTATAGGGTAAAAATGGTCTACAGGAAGAGGAGCATCATGGACAAGGAGTTCCTTGAACTCATTTGCCTGACGCAAGAAGCGATCGATTAAATCCAATTTCACTTGAGGTTGGATTTTATCTACCAATTCTTTCCCCGCCTCACTAAGGCATTTTGCCTTGATGAGCTCCTTAATTTCCGTAAATCCTAACTTTTCTACTGCGTTCTGTGGATATATCATTTGCTATTGTACAATAGGTCTTTCGCGTGGCCTAGTGACCGGCTTCAGTCTTTCGTTTCGATGTCTAAAAGGAATAGTATCTAAATTATCCTGCGGCTTCAACTCAGTTGGTTTTTGTACATCAGGTGAAGTTTCGGGAGTTGTATTTTCAGGGATTGGCAAAGTAGATATATCGGGGGTTTCAGTACCCATTGGTGCTTTCTTTTCCAAAATATTTTTTTCCCAAAAGCGCATCAATCCTACAGGTTCATAAAATCTTCTGGTCCTATCGGCAATGCTAAGTTCCGCAGAATCAGCTTCGGCATTTAGGATCATATTGTTCAAGGTCTGTAATTTAACTTGCATTCTGGTAACTCTGCTCATGCTATCCTGCAAAATGAGATTCTTCAAGGAATCCTGACTATAATAACTGCGTTCTCTTTTTTCCAGGGTTTTGACGACCTGGTCGTAAGTCTTTACGGTTAATGTGGGATTTCCGAAATAATAATTTACATTCTTGGTAAATTTTGCAGAATCTATTCCGAATTTAGCAAAAAGCTGCTCATACAGCGGGTCAATGACCTTTTTGGCACTATCCACGGGTATATTAGAAATGTAACCGTCAAGGATATGCACCTCGGTCATGAGCTCAACCATGTCTTCTTGGGGCAAAATACCTTCAGGAACCTGCTTTTTGCAGGAGAAAACGATAAAAAACAAAGGAAGTAAACCCAGTATTAAGCGTTGCATTTTGTAAATTTGTACAAAAATACGGAAAAGCTTGCAATAAGCTTTCCAATTTTCATCAATGCGAACCCTTTTTCATCATGAGTATAGCAAAGAATATTACAGAATTACAAAAAGAATTGTCGCCTATCGGTGTTACATTAGTTGCGATTTCGAAAACAAAGCCTAATGAAGATATTATGGAGGCCTATGAGGCAGGTCAACGGATTTTTGGTGAAAACCAAGTTCAGGACCTCGTTGCCAAATATGAAAGCTTGCCCAAAGACATTGAATGGCATTTGGTTGGCCACCTTCAGACCAATAAGGTTAAATACATAGCTCCTTTTGTAAGTTTGATCCATTCTGTTGACTCCTTGAAGGTTTTGGCTGAAATCAATAAACATGCGCTAAAGAACAACCGCATCATCGACTGCCTATTGCAGGTGTATATTGCTGATGAGGATACAAAATTCGGTTTGGACCATGCTGAGGCGATTGAACTATTACGTTCTGAGGAGTTTGAAGGATTTAAAAACATCCGTATCCGAGGATTGATGGGGATTGCCAGCAATACGGAAAACGAAAAGATCATTAAAGAAGAGTTCTATGAGTTAAAAATGCTTTTTGACGGAATAAAGACCACTTATTTCCGCAAAGAGGAAAGTTTTGATATCTTGTCCATGGGTATGAGCTCTGATTATAAGATTGCTATCGAGCAAGGCAGCAATATGGTAAGATTAGGAAGTACCATATTTGGTAAGAGAGTCATCAAACACTATAAAGCACAATAATGAGTTTAACCATTCGCAATGCAGTAAAGGCAGACTGCCCAAGGTTATTGGAATTGATCAAGGAATTGGCCCTGTTTGAAAAAGCACCTGAAGAAGTGACGGTCAGCATGGAGGAATTTGAAGATTCTGGATTTGGGGAAAATCCGGTTTGGTGGGCATTTGTTGGTGAATACGAAGGTGAAATTATTGGTATGTCCTTATATTATATAAGGTATTCGACCTGGAAAGGGAGAAGATTGTATTTAGAGGACATTATCATCACGGAAAGCATGCGTGGCAAAGGTTTCGGAAAAGATCTGCTGGATCATACCATTGCTTATGCCAAAGAGCAGGGATATTCTGGGATGATGTGGCAGGTACTAGATTGGAATACCCCAGCAATAGATTTTTATAAAAAGTATAACAGCAAATTCGATGAAGAGTGGATCAATGTCAATATCAATTTTTAGACCCAGCCTATACCCTATCTTAGCGTCTGTATTCCTTTTGGCCTCAGCCAGTTCTTGTCAGAGCAACAAAACAGATGGATCTAAATCGCATAAAGTGGTCGTTACTGGATCTAAAGACACCCTTGTTTACAACGACACCAGCATTAAAGAGATCAGTCCTTATTTTGCTGCAGATGGTGATCGGATTGACACGACCTATGTTGGATTGACATATCCAATTTTTGAGGACAGTACGATGAACCGATACGTCAAAGAAAACATTCTTTTGGACAAGGAACAGACATTGGAACAATATGTCCATAATTTCTTGGAGGGATATGCCAATTTTGTTGAAGAAAATGAGGTAAAACATCCTCTTGCTTGGCAAAAGGAAACCTTTATCGGTGTGATGATGAATAACCCCTATCTCATCATGATGGACAATATCACCTATGAGTTTTCGGGAGGTGCCCATGGCAATAGTTATACCCTATGGAACGTTTATGATGTCCAAACAAAAGAAAAATTAAAGCTGAATACGTTTATTTCTGAGAATAAGATGAAAGAATTTACTAAAATTGCAGAAAGATTCTTTCGAAAAGAGGAAGGACTCTCGGATACCAGCAGCTATAAGGATGATTATTTCTTCGAAAATGACACATTTTCCTTGGCAGCTAATTATGGGGTTTCCAAAGAGGGCATCATATTTTTTTATAATCCCTACGAAATCAAACCCTATTCGGGAGGTACCACTTATCTCACCATTCCTTATGAAGAAATTCAGGATTGTATGACCCAGACCGGAAAGAATTACATAAAAAACATTACAGAGTATTACAATTCAATTCAGTAGCGTAAATGCAGGTATTTAAATTTGGCGGAGCCTCCGTTAAAAGTGCAGAAAATATAAAAAATGTAGTTTCCATTGTTGAACGATATAAGGATTCTTCCCTTTTGATCGTGGTTTCGGCAATCGGTAAAACGACAGATAAGTTGGTAAAAGTGACAGAGAGTTACATCAAACGTGATGGTGCATGTTTTGAACACCTTGAAAGTTTGAAGAAAGAACATTTTGATATCCTGCATGAATTGTTTCCTGACCATAACCATCCTGTTTATGATGATATCGCCAATACTTTTGTAGAAATTGAGTGGATCTTGGAAGAAGAACCGCAAGATGACTATGACTATCTCTATGACCAGATCGTTTCTGTAGGAGAATTGCTTTCTACCAAAATTGTTGCTGCATATTCTTCTTATCAAGGATTAGCAACCCAATGGGTGGATGCAAGGGATTTTATCATGACCGATAACACTTACCGTGAGGGCAAAGTGGATTGGGAAAAGACAGAAGAAAAGATCCGAAAGGATCTGCCAAGCATTTTAGATGAATATATCGTCGTTACACAAGGATTTATCGGTTCAACTTCTGAAAACTTTACGACTACCCTTGGCCGAGAAGGTTCAGATTATTCTGCGGCCATCTTTGCTGCAAGCCTAAATGCAGAAAACATCACGATATGGAAGGATGTACCGGGAGTCCTGAATGCGGATCCTAAGTGGTTTGACCAAACAGAACTTATTCCTGAACTATCCTATACCGATGCAATTGAATTAACATATTATGGAGCAACGGTGATTCATCCTAAAACCATCAAACCGCTTCAAAATAAGAAAATCACACTGAATGTCCGTTCATTTATTAACCCAGAAGAGCCTGGTACACAGATAAAAACAACGAACCAAACCCTTCCTGTGCCTTCTTTTATCTTTAAGGTCAATCAGGTCTTTATCAATATTCAACCGCGCGATTTCTCCTTTATCGTAGAGGATAACTTGAGCCATATCTTTGATGCCTTCCACCAGAATCGAATCAAGATCAATATGATGCACAACTCTGCTATCAGTTTCTCGGTAAGCGTGGATGATACCGGAGAGAATGTCCTAAACCTATTGGAACAGTTGAAAAAGAGATATAAGGTATCAGTGGCCACTGGATTAGAATTAATTACCATTCGATACTACAATCAACAAACTATAGATCGCGTTTTGGTAAATAAGGAAATTTTTCGCGAACTTAAGGATAGTTACACTTGCCAAATGCTGGTGAAAAACAAAGATGAATAAACACATTTTAGAGAAGGATGTTCAACAATTCATTAAGGCTAACCGGGAGAAATCTCCCGCAGAGGTAGCCTTGAAGAAAAGTCCTTTTCCGAATGTGAGCTCAGCAGAATTGGCCTCCCAGATTGATGGATGGCAACGTAGCGTTAAGAAATTACCTACCTGGGCTTTCAGCGAAGGCATTTATTATCCTGATAAGATCAATCTCGAGCAGTGTTCCTCTGAACATACTGCACTCATCAAGCAAACTTTGATTGCGAAAGGAAGCCGTGTTATTGATCTGACAGGGGGCTTTTCTGTGGACAGCTGTTATTTAGCGCAAGAGGCTGAAGAGGTCATCCATTGTGAACTCAATGAAAGGCTTTCTGAAATTGTGGCCTATAATGCCAGCATACTCCGGGTCAATAATTTGGTTTGCAAAGCTACTGATGGCATCGAATTACTCAGACAGAGTGAAGACCATGCCTTTGATTATATCTATGTAGACCCCTCAAGAAGGGTGAACCAAGGAAAGGTATTTCTTTTGGAGGATTGTGAACCGAATATTGTTGCCAACCAGGACCTTTTCTTTAGCAAGAGCAAATACATCATCAGCAAAGTTTCTCCCCTTCTGGATATCAGTACTGCGTTGACAAGCCTTAAACATGTCAAATTTGTTTATGTCATCAGTCTGGATAATGATTGTAAGGAGTTGTTGTTCATTCAGGAGCGCGGATTTGAAGGAGAGACCAAGATTAAGGCTATACGATTATTTGCCGATCAACTGCAAACATTTGAGTTTACTTATGACGCAGAAAGGGCAACGATGAACCGCTATGCTGAACCACAGCATTATCTCTATGATTCGGATGTCGCGCTTAGCAAAGCTGGTGCCTTTAAGAGCGTTGGGAAGTATTTTGGATTAGGAAAGCTCCATCAACACTCGCATCTATATACTTCTGAGGTTTTTCAACCTGAGTTTCCAGGCAGGGTGTTCGAAATAAAACAGGTTCTTCCCTATTCAAGTCTAAAAAAGAACAATCCGTTTGTCCAGGCCAATATTGCCACTCGAAATTTTCCGGAGAAAGTCGAGGTGATTCGTAAGAAACATAAGATCAAAGATGGCGGAAAAACCTACCTATTCTTTACTACGGACAGTAACAATCAGTTTATTGTCATCGAATGCATGAGGATTCGATAAAATAGTTATTGAGCTAAAGTACACAGTAAAGCCAAGTAATTGAAGGTCCTTTTTTCAAGTTTTTGTCCCTTCCTTCCTGGAATTTTAAGAAAATCGGATTGGATAGCAACTCTGTTTGGATCACTTCATCCTTATATTCGGAAAGATGGATGAATCGCTTGCTTTCTCGGTCCTGGAATACGGAATACCTGAACCTCGAATTATCTAATCCCTCAAACGCCTTTAAGAAATCCTGGATCCTATCTTTATTCTCTCCTTCATATTCGGGAAAAACTTCATATTCTACTTTTACGGCAAACATAATTTTTAAATTAAATTGTTCAGTTTATATCCATTCACCAGGTTTGTTCTGATCTATCCACCATGGAAATCCAGTAATTCCCTTCGACTTCAAGCGCTCAATAAGCTGGGCTGTATGATGCTGAATATGCCTGATGGTATTTAAATGCAATTCCAATCTGCTATAAGGATACCACTCAAAACCGGAATCTGCTTCCAAGGGCAATAGCGTTAAGGAGCTTTCCAAATTTTGTTCAACCTCGTGGATAAATTCCAATATCTCTTGCTTAGAATGAAGTCCTACCACTTCAACTTCTGAGTTTTCCCAGTCTTTATCTCCACCTAAACTTTCTGCGCCTTCAATTGCTCCAGCAAAAGGCACAAAGGTTTCATAACTTGCAGATAGGTACAGTTTGGCGCTCCATATCGTATGATAAATCAATTGCCAATTTGGATTGTTATACTCATGACTGTTCCATTCAGTATCAGATACTTTTTCGGTCACATCACGTAACATGCCTAGGGCAGCTCGGTACTGGGATAATAAAATTTTAATAACACTTGAATATTCCATGATATAAACATTGATTTTCTCAAAAGTATAACATTCAATGACAGTAGTTTGTCAACAGAAACTTAATACTTTTTTAACTTTTGTAAAAAATAATAGGATTAATATTGTGGAGATTTGCATGGACAAAAAAAATCAATTCTTACAGAATTAAAAAGGAGATGAAAAAATGAACAATATTTTAACAAAAAACACAATTATCAGACTAATACTAATCTGGTTGATGGTTTTTATATTTATGTTTTTTGGAAAAAGTATTGAAGGCCTTTACGGAAACAACACATTGGCTATAGGTATTTTCGTACTTGTATTGGCAACTATCATCGGTGCTGCCTTTGGAGTTGTTAAAGAAGCTGATGAATTGGCCCATAAACTCGGTGAACCGTATGGAACGCTGATCCTAACCCTTTCCATTGTCTCCATCGAGGTCATCTTGATTGTTGCCATGATGTTCGGCCCTGAGGACAACCCGACCATTGGAAAAGATTCCATTTTTTCTGTGATGATGATCATTATGAACTTGGTTTTAGGTCTATGTATTCTTCTTGGTGGTCTAAGACATGGAGAGCAGGAGTATAACGCACAAGGAACAATTACCTATTTATCCATGATCATTATGCTTGGCGGGATCTCGATGATGATTCCCAATTTCATCGAAGGAAAAGGGAATGGGGAATTTACCACTGTACAGGCCGCCAGTATTTCAGGATTGGTCATTTTACTTTATGGGTTCTTTTTGGCCTATCAAATGAAGGGATATAGGCATCTCTATATTCAACCCAAACCCGGACAGATGGAAATCCTTTTCAGCCAACGGAATGAAAGCCAACAAACTGACGGACATGAAAATGAAAAAGTAAGTAAAAAAGAGGTGTTATTGCGGACTTTGGTGTTATTAGGAATGATATTGCCCATTGTTCTCTTATCCCATAACCTTGCTACTTTGGTTGATTATGGAATCAAGGAAATGAATCTTCCTCCATTGTTAGGTGGAGTATTGATTGCCATCATTGTGTTTACACCAGAATCGATGACAGCGGTTAAAGCAGCAATGAATAATGAGTTCCAACGTGCTATCAACCTATGTCATGGTGCTTTTGTATCTACGGTAGGTCTTACGGTACCTGCAGTATTGATTATTGGTCTTATAGCTAGCAAAACAGTCTTATTTGGTATGACCACAACAGAAACCATACTCTTTGTTATTACCTTGATCTTGAGCATGCTTTCCTTTTCTGGTAGAAGGACCGCTCCTATTGTAGGGATTATGCATTTAGTTCTGTTTGCGGTCTTTGTGATATTAATTTTCAATCCTTAAAGAGGATATTAAAGATAATTATTAAGTAACATCAAGAATTGAACGGAGAGCGTTGTTTTTTCCTAGCAACGCATCTCTTTCAATCTACATGCAAAAAGAGCTGTCCAAGGACAGCTCTTTTTGTTGTTTCAACTCTAAATAATTAAATAACCTCGATTCTAAACCTGGTTATTTGCTAATATTCTATTTCAATCAATGCTTTCAATGGAATAAGAATTCCATGTTTAATCTGGATATACCTATCGGTTAAGGACCACACAGTTGTTTCTATACGTTTTGGACCGTCTTCAGTATTGAAAACGATAGTAGTCTTCGATTTGAATTCATTGCCCAAGCGCACAGCACCTTGTAGTTTGTTTGAAAATTGGGTTGTTTTATCAGTCTCGGCGGGGATAATTCTAAATTTATCTACGTCTTCTTTTTCAATTAATGTTCCAGTCATTCGTCAATCTAATTAAGAGGTTTAAAAGGTTAACGTTAATTTATAAATTAATATATATTTCAGCAAGATTTTAGGGCAGAATATTAAATTAGTTACATTTGCATTAGATTTCAGAACACATATAAATGGGCATATTTGAAAAGGAATGGACATTGAACTTCACCCAATGTTATCCTAACGGGCAGTTGAAATATAGTGAATTAAACAACATTTTACAGATTACGGCGAGTGAGCATGCTGAGAACTTAGGGTTTGGCTATAAGGCTATGTTTGATGTAAGACAGTCTTGGGTGCTGAGCAGGATGCTGATTGAAATAGACAGTTTGCCAAAATATACCCAGACCGTGAAGATCCGAACCTGGATCCAGGATTTTACGGGAAGCCGTTCCATCCGTAATTTTGAATTATGGCTTGGTGATCAAGTATTGATTAGTGCCAGCAGTCTATGGATGGTATTTAACATCAGAACCCGAAGAGCAGATACCTTTGCCCTGAGCACAGACCACATGGAGTTTTTTAGAGATAAAATCCCTACCAAAAATGCTGTTGAGAAAATTGATGGCAACGTGGATTTTCAACTTTTGAGCGACTATAGGGTAAAATTGTCCGACCTAGACATTGTAAACCATGCCAATAACGTCAAATACATGGAGTGGTGCTTTGATGCAATGGACCCCAAAAGTATCTTAAAAGGCTCCTTTACTCGCTTAGAAATGAATTTCCTGAAAGAATTGAATTATGGAGACGGTATAGAAATCAAGGAATTTGAGGACAAAATATTCAGCATCCAGAAAGATGGCAGGATACATTTCCTGATGCGATTGACCAAATAAATATCAAAAAAAATCCCCCGAACCAAATCGAGGGATTTTTTTATGCATTAGCTGTGACTATAAAGCCCAAGCTTTATCTCCTTTTTTGTATGGATAATTACCATCAAATTTTCCAGGAATCTTTACAAAGCGTAATGCTTGTTTCATTCCTACTTCTGAAGTAAAGTAACCGGTCAATGTCAATTGTTTCAACATGGTGAAGAAGTGATTTGCATCGCCTTCTTTTTTGTTGCTTTGATATTCATTGGCTTCTTTATCGTAATTATTTACAAATTGTAGTTTCTCTTCAGCTGAAAGCTCTGCGAATCCTTTTTTGAATTCTTTTTGAGCACGATCATCTACACCGTTCAGACCATCCATAAAGGCTTTCTGATCTTTCTCTTCGTAGCAATCGCGGATCATCACTGGGATAAACTGACCAACACCAGCCTCTTTTGCGCCTGGAGTGGAGGTTTTAGGAAGAATAGCTTCGGCTAATTCACCCAAAAAATCAGGTGTATCACCTTCGAATAAGGATGCAACTTCTTTCGAAGCAGGTCTAGTACAACCTTGTAAGAACAAGTTCGCACCAATTACAGAACCCCCAACGATGAATGCAACGTTTTTTAATGCCTCTCTTCTATTCATTGTTCTTTAATTAAATTGTGTATTTAACATCCCAACCTTGGCGATAGTTACGTTTTACAAACTGATTAACCACGTCAAAGTTAGTAACTTTCATATTTTCGTTATCCCATAATAGCTTCAAGCTACGTCCAGGATATCTTCCATCTACACGTAAATCAGCACCACGGATAGCTAAGTTAGCCATTAATAGCGCCTCAGTCAATGGACCTGAGATTTCGAAAGGAGCACTTACTTCTTTCTTGCCATATCCTGCGATACAAGCTTCCACCCATTGTGCATAGTGACCACCTGCAGCTCCTGGTACACGCTCATATTTCAACGCTACGTTTTCTTTTCTAGAGGTAGGAAGTAACCTTGCGTTCTCACCGTAAGTATCAGCTAAGATTTTTCCTTTATCACCGATCAATAAGATACCATTACCACCATCACCGAAAATTTCGTTAGGTCCTAATTCTTCAGGACGAGCTGGTTGAATACCACCGTCCATCCAGTGCAAGGTCACAGGTCCTGTAGTTCTAGCAGCTTTCGGGAAAGTCATTGTCGCGTGAGAAGATGGAGGACAGCTTTCTGGGAAGTATCCACGTTTGAACTCATCCACATAAACTGAACCTACAGATGCTTGAACATCTTGTACATAAGTAAGCCCTAGGACGCTAAATGGAACCTCTAATAGGTGACATCCCATATCTCCTAGTGCACCTGTACCGTAATCCCACCAACCTCTCCAGTTGAATGGAACCAATTTATCTACAAAATCCTTTTGAGGAGCAGTTCCTAACCAAAGATCCCAGTTCAGTTCAGAAGGTACATTAGCCTTTTGCGTAGGCCAAGAAATACCTTGAGGCCATACCGGACGGTCAGTCCAACAGTAAACCGTATGAACATTACCGATCAGACCAGCTTCATACCACTCACGCGCCTGTCTAGGACCATCATTCGATGCTCCTTGGTTACCCATTTGAGTAACGACCTTGTATTTTTTGGCAGCATCCGTTAGAACCCTTGCTTCCCATACATCGTGTGCCAATGGCTTCTGAACATATACGTGCTTACCTAACTGCATCGCAGCTAAAGCTTGGATAGCGTGGTTATGATCGGGAGTTGAAACAGAAACAGCATCAATGTTCTTGTGCTCTTTGTCCAACATCTCGCGGTAATCTTTATAATATTTAGCTTTTGGAAAACGCTTTCTTGAAGTGGCAGCTCTACGGTCATCCACATCACAAAGGAAAGCAATATCTGCTTTTCCTGAATCATGGAATGATTTGATATCACTCTCACCTTTACCACCTACACCGATACCCGCAACAACTAATTTATCACTAGGAGCAGTAAATCCAGTACCACCTAATACGTGTCTAGGCACGATGCTGATTCCAGCCGCTGCTATCGCAGAATTCTTAATAAAATCTCTTCTTGAATTATTCTTACTCATATTATTGGGTTTAGTTTGTTATAAATTACCTTTTTTCAGCTCACTTACAGCAAAATCTACAGCTCTTGCAGTCAAGGCCATATAAGTCAATGAAGGATTCACACATCCTGCAGAAGTCATGGCAGCTCCGTCAGTAACAAATACGTTCAATGCATCCCATACTTGGTTGTTGCCATTCAACACTGAAGACTTAGGATCTCTACCCATTCTTGCAGTTCCCATTTCGTGGATACCCATACCGAAATTATAACCGCCATCATAAGTATTTACATCCTTAACGCCGATTTTCTCCAACATTTCCTTCATCTCTTCGGTCATGTCCTTACGCATTTTTTGCTCATTGTCCTTGATTTCCATATCCATCGACAATACAGGTAAGCCCCATTTATCTTTGACAGTCTTATCCAATGAGATTTTATTTTCATGGTAAGGAAGGATTTCACCGAATGCTGTAAATCCAACGCTCCAGTTTCCAGGTTCGCATAATGCATCTTTCCATGCACCACCCACCTGCATTTCTGCAATCTCTCCAGACCAACGGCCACGGCTTCCTGAACCCTGATAACCAAATCCACGTACATAGTCACGTTTCTTGGTATCACTAGGGATATTTACAAATCGAGGTACATAAAGGCCAGTAGGACGTCTTCCGAAGAAATACTTGTCATCATAACCTTCAACCCTACCACCAGCTCCCAATCGGAAGTGGTGATCCATTGCATTGTGTCCCAATTCACCACTGCTACTTCCCAATCCACCTTCCCAAACATCAGTAGCCGAGTTCATCAACACCCATGTTGAGTTAAATGCAGAAGCACATACAAAGATTACTTTTGCAAAGAACTCATAAGTTTTATTTGTTTCAGCATCAATGATCTCAACACCTTTTGCTTTTTTGGTGTCTTTATCATAGATGATCTTCGTTACGATAGAGAATGGTCTCAACGTCAGATTACCGGTCTTCATTGCTGGAGGTAATGTAGAAGACTGTGTACTGAAATAACCTCCAAAGTTACATCCCAACCAACATTGATTTTGGTATTGACAGTTGATACGGCCAGTATGCGGTTGGGTAATATTGGCGGTACGTCCCATAATGAAGTGACGATTTCCACCATATTCTTTCTTCAAACGCTCAGCTAGATCTTTCTCAACGATGTTAAAATCCATCGCAGGCAAGAAATCGCCATCCGGAAGTACATCCAGACCATCACGGTTACCGGAAATACCCGCCCATTTCTCAGCATAGCTATACCAAGGTGCGATATCTTTATAACGGATAGGCCAATCTACTCCATGGCCATCTTTCAAGTTTGCTTCAAAGTCCAGATCACCTAAACGGTAACTCTGACGACCCCACATCAACGAACGACCTCCAACATGATATCCCCTAAACCAGTCAAAGCGTTTCACTTCCGTGTATGGACTTTCTTTTTCATTAACCCAGAAATCTAAGTTTTTCTCGTTCAATGGGTAATCACGTTTTAAAACAGGGTAATCCTTCTCCATCTGCACTGTCCTACCACCACGGTGTGGATATTCCCATGCGTCTTTGTTGGCATGATAATCTTTCACGTGCTCCACATTGCGGCCACGCTCTAGCATAATTGTTTTCAGACCTTTCTCAGTAAGTTCCTTGGCTGCCCAGCCACCACTGATTCCAGATCCGATAACAATAGCATCATATACATTATTTTCCACCATTATCTTTTAAATTTTAATTAGTTTTCTACTTGTGTCTGAATAGTTTCCTTTTTGAAGAAAAGCATGAAGATGATCATCACCACAAATGCAATCCCCGCAGGAACTATCCATAATTTATTCCAGAACAAAGCCAAATCCGATGCTTTGATGTTCACATACATGTCACTCACATAACCTGCCACCCAGAATCCGATCAATTGGCCTACTCCATATGTTGCCAACGTAATCAATCCCTGAGCCGCACTCTTATTATCTTTTCCAGCTTTAGAATCTGTGTAGATCTGACCTGATACAAAGAAAAAGTCATAACAGATCCCGTGCAGTGCAATACCGATCAATAGCATAAAGGTCATCTCGCCTGCATTGCCATATGCGAATAATACATAACGAATTACCCAAGCCAACATTCCCAACAAAATGGTGTTCTTAAAACCAAATCTTGTAAAGAATACAGGTAATAACAATAAACAAAGTGCTTCTGAAATCTGACCGATCGTCATTTTACCTGTTGCATTCGCTAAACCGATCTCGGTTAAGAATGGATTCGCATATTGGTAATAAAACGCCAATGGAATACAGATCAGGATAGAACAGATAAAGAACACCAAGAAGTTACGATCTTTCAATAACTTGATGGCATCCAATCCTAAGATCTTAGAAATGCTTTCTTTCTCACCACTGTTTCCAGCTTTCACAGGTGGAGTTTTCGGTAGAGTAAATGAGAAGATACCCAAAACCAAAGAAGCAATTGCTGACATCATAAAGGTGTTTTTCAACAGGCCTTCTTGTAAGCCTTCTGGGCTATCCCATTTAAATAGGTAACTGATAGACAATCCAGCGATAATCCATCCGATAGTACCCCAAATACGAATAAATGAGAATTCCTTTTCAGGATTCTTCATCTGTCTAAATGATACGGAATTCACTAATGAAAGTGTTGGCATATAGAGGATCATATAGCCTAGAACATAAGGGAAGAAAGATCCGATGGAATCACTCTGATAAAGTTGGTACATTAGGAATGCCCCAACTAAGTGCAGAATACCAAGGATTCTTTCTGCATTGAAATATCGGTCTGCAATCATTCCGATGATAAATGGAGCTATAATAGCACCCCATGACTGTGTAGAGAACACATTTGCGATCTCCAAGCCTGACGCTTTTAAATTGTTTCCTAAAAATGTTCCGAGCGTAACGAACCAAGCTCCCCAAATAAAAAATTCGAGGAACATCATGAAAGAGAGTTTAAATTTAATTGATGAAGACATTCTAAAAGGTTTACTAAAATCTTGAATTTAAAGATAGAGATAATATGCTAATAACAAAATATAATCACGAATTTGTTTCAATACTAAATCCCTTTAGCATTAGAAGGAATCAACCTCCCTATAGGCTTTAACCAAGGTTTCTTCACCTTCTTTGCCCGACTTGGACATACCGTGCTCCATTCCAACCACACCTTTATACCCCTTCTCGTACAACCATTTAAATAGGTTCTTATAATTGATTTCTCCAGTTGTCGGCTCCCTTCTTCCCGGGTTGTCACCAACTTGGATATAACCGATTTCACTCCAGCATAAATCCATCATCGGAATTAAATTCCCTTCATTTTTTTGTTGATGGTATACATCATATAGAATCTTACATGATGGGCTATTTACAGCCTTACAGATTTCATAGGTTTGATCGGTAAATCTTAAGAACAGGTCTGGCGTATCACTCAATGGTTCCAATACCATGGTAATACCGTGCGGTTCGAATATTTCCGCTCCTTTTCTCAACCCTTCTACAACATTCGCAGTCTGCACACCAATTGGAAGGTTTCTGACATAATCTCCCGGTACCACAGTTACATGCTTTGCATGACAACGTTTCGCGATCTCGACAGACTCCCTGCATCCCTTTAGAAACACATCTACAAACTCCTGTTTTCCAGCAGCTAATGAATTCGCACCATTACCACCTTTGGGCACCACAAATACACCCATGGTCATCCCTAACTTCGCTAGCAAATCACCGATTTTCTTTTGTTCATCCACCGAACGACCTGGCATGCCATTGTCTTCAATTCCTCTGAAGCCTAAGTCATACATATATTGAATTTCATCAAGGAAATTCTTTCCTGCCGTTGCACTGAACATCCCTTGGTGCGGCGCATAGTTTAATTTGAATGGTTGATTGGCTGATTTCGATTCCATAGGTTTTTGAGATTGATCATTGGCAGAAAGCCCATTAGAGAATAATGAAGCTCCAACCAAAAGGGAACTGTTTTTTAAAAAATCCGAACGTTTCATTTAGGTATAAGTTTAAATTTTAAGTATTTAATCGGTTAGCAAATACTTCTTGAATCCAGCAGATTGGGCTTCTTTCACTGTCCCTTCCTCCAAATACATTAAATAAATATCAATTATATTTTTGGAATTCGCAAATGAAATCGCGTCCTCTGGTTTCATCGCAATGAACACATTATCATAGGCATCCGCCTCCATTGCTGTATTGGCAACCACTGTTACTGATATAATCTGTGATTTAATCGGAAACCCTGTTTTGGGATCCATATGATGTGAAAACCTGTAATCTTTTACTTTACGAAACTTCTCGTAACTCCCTGAGGTCGTGACCGCTTTGTTTCTTAATTCCAGAATATGGTCTGAACCTCCGATAGCCTGCTCCGGCCTTTGCACCAACACCTTAAAAGTGCTTTGATCGGGTTTTGTACCATAAGCCCTAATCTCTCCCCCCACCTCTACAATAAAACTTGCTATTTTCTTTTTTAGGAGAAAGTCATGTAAAACATCAACAGTGTAGCCTTGGGCAATTCCATTCAGATCAACCTCCACCTTTGGGGCCTTCTTTTTCAAGGTTTTTCCCGATAAGCGAAGTTTATCCATCCCGACATGCTCCATCGTTTCCCTGATAGTCGCTGTATCTGGAATATCAACGACTTCCTTTGGACCAAATCCCCATAAGGAAACCAATGGCATCACCGTAACATCAAATAAACCTTTCGAGTCTTTATATACTCGGAAAGATTCCTTCATCACTTTTAACATATGAGGATCCAATTTCATTTTATCCGTATTGGGATCATTAAACCTTGAAATTTGGGAATCCTTCTTATAAAGGGACATGGATTGATCTATGACCGCAAATATACTGTCGATAGAAGATTGGGTAATTGAAGCTGTTGGAGCGTAATAGCTAATGGTATAGGTTGTACCTTGAGCCCGTCCGTAAAGTTCGTGTTTCTGTAAAGCAGAAATTGGTTGCTGCCCATAGGCACAGCAACCAATTAATATCATAATGATAAAATTACAGAGTTTTATCACTATTAAATGTATTTCTCTACATCATGACCTGGAACTGCAACCGGATAGAATCCATCTGCATTCGGCAATACCTTTGGTTTTGCATCCCAAGTGAACTGATCAGGCATCAAGCTGATATTGGATTGAATAGCCTCATCCCACTTGATCACTTTTCCAGTATAACAAGCGATCCTTCCGATAATACCGGTCAACGAGCTATACGCTCCGTATTCGGCATCTTCAAATTTATATTCACCTTTAGCAATAGCTTCAAACAATTCTTTGTGCTCTTGCTGGTAAGGATTAGGATTACCTTTTGGATCGTGACGATAGATTTCTTTACCGTCTGGACCATATAAAACAGCCTGGTTTCCAGCAGATAAATACACTCTACCTTTAGTAGCCTGAAAGGTCTCATCTACCCTATTCGAGATTCCTTCAAAGTGACGACATTGGCTATAAACCACTGAACCATCATCATAAGTTAATTCAATAGCGAAGTTGTCATAGATCTCCCCATACTCCTTTCCAGTTCTATGGGCTCTACTTCCGGTTCCTTGGATAGAAACAGGATATTTTTGTTTTACCCAGTTAGCAATATCGATATTATGCACGTGTTGCTCAACAATATGGTCACCACATAACCAGTTAAAATAATACCAGTTACGCATTTGGTACTCCATCTCAGTTTGATTTGGTTTACGAGGTCTTACCCAAACACCACCGCTGTTCCAATATACCTGTCCGGAAACCACATCTCCGATAGCACCATCGTGAATACGCTTAATTGCTTCTCTATAGTTTGTTTGGTAGCGTCTTTGCAAACCTACCACAACGTTTAATTTCTTTTGTTTCGCAATTTTTGCTACTTCCAAGACCTTGCGAACTCCTGGAATATCAGCAGCCACTGCTTTTTCCATGAAAACGTGTTTGCCTTGTTTAACAGCCTCTTCAAAATGAATAGGTCTGAATCCTGGAGGAGTCGTTAATAAAACGACATCAGCATCTTTGATTGCAGCTTTATAGCCATCAAAACCCACATATTTACGGCTATCTGGCACATCTATCTTATCCCCAAACTTCTCCTTAAGTGTATCATAAGTAGAATCCAGGTTATCTTTAAATGCGTCGGCCATTGCCACTAATTTGATATTTTGACCTGAAGCAAAAGCATCAAATGTTGCTCCAGTTCCACGACCACCACATCCAATTAAAGCAATTTTTATAACGTCAGAACCTGCAGCGAATACACTGCTCACTGAACTACCCGTTAAGGCAGCAGCACCCACTAGGGCAGAAGAAGATTTTATGAAATCCCTACGTTTTAAACTTTCCATGAAATTAGATTTAAATTGAGTATTATACGGTTTAAGTTAATTAAAAATCCTTCAAAGGCGCTTTATCATAATACGCCATAATCTCCTCATGACTAGGTTGTTTAACCGGGCGTACTAAACGCATCCCTACGAAAGGAGCTTCCGGAAACCACCAGTTTGATTTTGGAATCTGTGGGTCCAATTGTTTCCAAATCGGGTCTGACGCCCCTCTTGCAGCTGAACGCATATCGGCAGCTCCACTTTCAAATGAACCGCCACGTACCGCATGAGGATATAATTTGGTCGGAACATTCACCGGGTTATCTGACACCTTACCTTCCAAAGTTTTATAAAAATCAGCATCATACTGATCATAGGTCCACTCCGAAACGTTTCCTAAAATATCATATAAACCCCAAGGGTTCGCTTTTTTTGTTCCAACCTTCGCTGTTTTACCAGATGAATTATCCTTGAAAACTGCATAGTCAGCTAGCTGCGCTGCATCATCTGCAAAGAAGTATTCGGTTTCAGAACCTGCTCTTGCAGCATATTCCCATTCCGCTTCAGTTGGTAACCTATAAAAAACACCCGTTCTTACATATAACCATTTACAGAACTGTATAGCATTGTAATGGGTCATTGCCAAGGCCGGTTGACCATCCTTGCCAAAACCAAAGGTCATATCCAGATATGGCTTTGTAGGCCTAGTCACCGCATCAACTGCTGTTGGCACTTTTCCATCCGTAGACTTGGTGATCTCGTAATCCTTGTATAAAAATGGCTCGAAAATATTCCAAGTAACTTCATAGGTACCCATCCAAAATGGATCTAACTTCACTTTATGAACGGGTTTCTCATCCGCATTAGACGACTTCGCACTTCCCATGTTAAATTCTCCTCCAGGAATGGCTTCCATCGTGAATTCTAAACTTGTCCCTTCTATCTTTTGTGTGTAACGCTCGTGTTTTTCTTGCGCATTAGACATTTGTATCCCTGCCAACAAGGCAAAGAATAAAACTCTCCTCATAAATAGTTATAGTATGTAAAAACTTAAAATCAATTCGATTTTCAATGAAATTATTTCAATAAAGATAAGCAATTCTAGAAATATTTCAATAACATTTAGGTTACATTAGGAATGTAATAAGGACTTGATACCAGAAGTAAGTGCTCAAAAGACCCAAGGGAATACTCATCCCAATGACACTGTTTCCCACCTTCGAATTCAACTTAAACTGACTTAATATAATACTGGTAGCCACCAAACTAGGCATCGCCATCTCAAATATAGAAACCTGAACAATCTCCCCTTTTAGCCCCATCATGAAGGCTACAAGGATTACGATTGCAGGTGCAAAAATCAGTTTATAAACCAAAGCATAGGTAATATTGGGAATTTCACTCTTTACAATCCCAAAGTTCAGTTGAAGGCCTATTGAAAACAAGGCGATGGGAGAAACCGTAGATCCTAAAATCCTAAAGAAATCATCTAAACTGCTTAGGTCTATTAACCTTCCCAAGGTTAAAGCCAATAAACATCCTATCAATGGAGGGAATGTAAATACCCTTTTCAAAATATACCTGAAATCAACATTATTCTTCTTCTTTAAACTCCCTTTCATAGCGACTACCACCCCTACGGTAGACAGCAAGAAAAAGGTCATCTGATCACTAACGATTCCTATTGGCAGGGCATCCGTGCCGAAATAAGCTGTAATCAGAGGAAAGCCAACGAAAGAAGTGTTGCTCAATCCAGCGATCAACATCAAGGTATGGGAAGTTCTTTTGGATATACGGGTCACTTTTTCCAGGATATAAAAGAAAATCAAGGACCCTGTCAACACCAAAACTGGTCCCAACATCGTGAACAATAAATTATTGTCCCAGCTCAACTTTGGTAGATAATTAAAGGAAATGGCAGGCAATCCGAAATACAAAACCCATGCATTCAAGGCTTTATATCCATCTTTGGCAACCCAATTAAATCTTCTACTTATTATCCCAGCGGCTAGGCAAAAAATAATGAGGATAAAGTTTGACACGTTAGCTAATTTTTTTTCAGCACGATCATTTGAAACAAAAATGACACTGAACTCGTTTTAAGGCACAAAGTTATTACTATTTTTGTCGACTTATGTATAATCCATAATTATTATTCTGTGATTAAGCACACTATACTTATCTTATTTACGCTTCTACCCTTTTTGGCCAATAGCCAAATAACGCAAATCAAAGAGGAAATCAAAAAGAGTCCATTGATTCTGGAACTAGAAACCGAAAACGGCGGCATTCTCGCTCAAAAAGGTCTTAAATCTTCAACCTATGAAGGTGCTTATTATAATGGATTAAACTTTAAGATCGGTTGGAAACAGCGTGCTAAAAAAGATCAGTATTATCAAATATACAACTACCCTATTTATGGTATCGGACTATATTCTAGCACCTTCAATACCGATATCTTAGGTAGCCCTTTCGCAATTTATGGCTTTGTCCAAACTCCAATCGCTCCAAAAGAGGACAGCCGCTGGAGCTATGATTACCGCATTGGCCTTGGTCTATCCGGAAACTTCAAGCCTTACAACGAAAATGAAAACCCATTGAATCTAGTCATAGGATCAAAAAACAACGTGTTTATTGACCTAGGGATCAGAACCCAATATAAAATCAATCCTCATTGGAAAGCTGGAGTAGGATTGGCATTCCATCATTTCTCTAATGGAGCACTCCGATTGCCTAACAAAGGTGTGAACTTGGTGCCTTTGACTGTTTCGGTAAACTATCAATTTAATCCTGACATCAAGATCAATCGAGATTCTGTACTTAAGCCCTATTCCAAAAAGATCCTTTACCATGTTAATTACGGTGTAGGATTTAAACAATTAAAGAATGAATCTGATGAACGGTTCTTTAAATCTACTTTGAGCCTTTATGCCAGTAGACATGTTTCTTATAAATGGAGGCTGGGTGGAGGATTTGACCTCTTCTATTCCTCATCAGGAAATGACGCCGAAATAGCGGGGGACAAATCTGGAAAGTTAAGTTCTAAATTATCAGGAGGCCCTTCCTTCTATGTGGCCCATATCCTCAATGAAAAACTGGTCCTGAACGGTAATGTGGGCTATTACTTGCACAACCAACGCTTCAACGGCGAAATCAGGCGTGTGTTCTTAAGAGCAGGTGCCCGCTATTACGTCTATAAGAACATCAATGCAGGGGTTTCCATTAAAGCTCATATGGGTAAGGCCGATTTCATCGAATGGACTGTCGGTTACACTTTCAATAGAGATAAAGGAAATTAAACCTAGCTTTTTCGTACCTTTAATGAAGCAATAGGAAACCAAATCCATTTGTCAAATGAATTTTGCAGATAAAGTAATTGACTTCAACCAAAGGCTTCAATATACAGGCAAATTACCCGAGGGATTTTTTGTGATGAACCCTTTTATGGATAATCCTGAGACCCTGGAAGTCATGCGGAAATTCTACAATCAATATTATGCCGACAACAATCCCCGAAAATTCCTGATCGGAATCAATCCCAGTAGACATGGTGCCGGCGTTACAGGTGTCCCCTTCACGGACACAAAAAGACTGGAATCGGCATGCGGTATAAAAATGACTTCTGCACGTACGCATGAAATATCTTCCGTCTTTATGTATGATATGATTGAAGAATTTGGCGGAGCAGCCGAGTTTTACAGAGAATTCTATATTAACTCCCCTTTCCCATTGGCCATAATCCGTGAAGTTAAACCCGGCCAATTCCTCAATGCCAATTACTACGATGACCCCAAACTCTTCCTTGCGGTTAAAGATTTCATGATCGAATCCCTAAAAAGCCATATCGAATTAGGTCTTTACCAAGATGAGGTCTTTATTTTAGGAAAAAAGAATGCCCAATTCATCCATAAACTCAATCAGAAAGCCAATCTATTTGATAAACTGACAGTCCTTGAACACCCTCGCTTTATTCAGCAATATAAATCAAAAGAAAAACCACTCTATATAGATAAATACTTAGTCGCATTCAATCAAAATCATGGAACGGTCTAAGATCATATACAGCATTGGGCATTCGACCCATCCCATCCAAGAGTTTTTGGATATGCTGGACTCCTTTGACATTGAACTCCTGGTCGATATAAGAAAGTTGCCTGGCTCTCGTAAATTCCCGCAATTCAATCAGGATGCACTCAAGATCTCCTTAGAAAAACATGGAATAAAATACATCCATCTGAGCTCCTTGACCGGTCGTAGACCTGCTCACAAGGACAGTCATAATAACGCTTGGAGAAACCCTTCCTTTCGGGGCTATGCCGATTATATGGAAACAGATGAATTTAAACAGGGAATCATTGAATTAGAAGCTATGGCAACTGAACAAAAAACGGTCTATATGTGCTCAGAGGCTGTTTGGTGGAGATGCCATCGATCTTTAGTTTCCGATTATCTGAAGATACGAGGATGGCAAGTCTATCATATTATGGCTATTGGCAAAGCTCAGGAACATCCATATACCTCAGCTGCACGCATTGTAGACGGTAAATTAAATTATTCATCATAAACAAGAACCTATTATCATGGACACAAAATTCAAAATTGGTGACCTGGTCAGCTGGAATTCTGAAGCAGGTCGGGTTTCTGGAACCATCATCAAAATCCATACTAGCGATTTCGATTATAAAGGCTACACCCATCGAGCCAGCCCGCAAGACCCGCAATATGAAATCAAGAGCAGTAAGACCGACCATATCGCTGCCCATAAAGGAAAAGCATTAACGCTCGAAAAATAATTTAATTAATGTAACAATACATGTTACATAAACTCATTTTTTCTACAAATAACTTAAATTTGTCGCATTCTCCCACTTGACTCTCGATTTAGGTTCAATTACGCATATTCCCGGCGTCAAGTTTAAATTCACTTTCTAAAATGAATAGAAAAAAAGTCATTCATCAAAATTATTTCAAGCTCTTTGCCATTTCTTTAATAGTGGGTTTACTGAGTTCTATTCTTGCTGTTTCCCTGCGCTATATTACAGAAAAGACCGAACATCATATGTTCAATTTTGTCTCTGAAACCAATCCTTACCTATTCATCATCCTTCCTTCAATTGGTATCACCATCATCTACTTCCTCAGAAAATATGCCTTTCAGGGAAGGAAAAACAAGGGAATGACTGAAATCTATAAAACTTTGGACCTTAGGAAAGACCACTTACCCCTATTTAAGATTCCATCCCACTTCATCAATGGATTCTTGACCGTAATCTTTGGAGGCTCTACGGGAATTGAAGTTTCTACAGTAGTTTCTACGGCAACCATTGGAAATGAAGTGTACAAGAAAAACTTTTCGGCCAAACTCTATAAAAGGGAACTTATCTGTGCAGCTTCGGCAGCAGGGGTTGCCATATTGTTCTCCAGCCCTTTAGCTGGATTGCTCTTCGGTATTGAAGCCATCAGCAGAAAATTCAAACCGACCATTTTGATCAGCTGCCTGGCCTCCACCTTAGTTGCAGCATTATTTATATATGGTTTAGGAAATGAACGGATCATCCCTACGCAGATCGTGGAATGGAAATGGCAGGCTACGCCATTCTTTTTACTCTTAAGCCTTTTAGGAGCCTTGTTCGCTGTAGGATTCACCTTATTGATGATCAGGATCAAGACTTTCTTCGGAAATATCAATAACAACTTTATACGGGTCAACTTAGGCGCTATTACGGTCGGAATTCTAATTTTCTTCTTTCCAGTTCTATTCGGAGATAGCTACCAGGGTTTAAATGAAGTCCTTCATGCAGAAACAAATTCCATGGGTTATTTGTTCCTGCTTGTATTATTGAAACCATTGGCATCCTCCCTTACCTTAGGTGCTGGAGGCGACGGAGGGGTATTCGCACCAAGCATTATTGTTGGAGCTTTCTTAGGCCTGCTAGTAGCAATTTTCTGCCAAACTTTCCTTCACATGGAGGTAAGTCCAATCAATTTCGCACTTATAGGTGCCGGATCAGCTCTTTCAGCAGCTATTTATGCGCCCTTTACATCCATCTTCTTGATTTGCAATATTGTGCCTAATGGATACAGCTTAATCATTCCATTGATCGTTTGTTGCTTGGTATCAAAATATTTGGCTTACAAACTCCTACCATACAATGTATACACCTACGACATGTACAAAGAAAATTTAAAGAATTCCTTGGCGTAGTTTAGCTATCCATACAATTGACAGTTAAGTGTTGCTGTCATGTTGAGAAGTAAAAATTTGAGCTAAATTTATTGGAAGGTAATGACAGCAAGTTGTCAATGAAAATTAATTAGCTCTTTTATTTTTTAAATATAGAACCCCTTTCGGGTTTCCATTATTTTAGCTGGCATGGCACATTAGCCTGGAAGTTGCGCAAAAACGATGTTCGATTAATCGAACATCGTTTTTGCATTAGCCCTATATTGTTTACCATCCATGCTAAAATAATTCATCCCCTCTAGGGAGGTATGGCGGATAAAAAAAATCTTCTGGATAATAATTATAGGTCTAAATACCTAGAAACACAGTTCTATCAAATTTGTCATTGGCAGGCACGAAACATCTCGGAACATTAGAATCATTATGGTGTTGGCGAACAGGTCATCCCTCTTCGATGGATGATGATAAGCACGTTGTGGGACATTTACGGACTGATTCTTCACTCACCGTTCAGAATTGGATATTCCTGAGAGGGATTCAGAGTGAAACGAAGAATCTATTTTTTATTTTATTTAGAGTTGTTTGTCATTCCGCTATCGTAAGATGAGGAAACTATTTTTTATTGCTTTATTCCCATAAAGGGGAAATACTGAAAAATATTTCACCCCCGCTAGGGATTATCCCTTAATCGCTCTGCCCTTCTACAAAGATCCCACCCCTGCTGGCGAATTTATACATCTCAATACTCATATCTCACATCTCAAATCCAAATAACAGAAAAGGGGCAAATTTCATTTGCCCCTTTTCTGTTATTTAAACAGCTTAAATATCTTACTGCCAAAATTCTTATCGACGGTGATATAGGATGGATAATAAATATTCTGTCCTGCGATACGGATAGAAGGTTTGATCTTAAGGACCATAAAGCCTTCAGATTTCTTGTTCAGGAGTTCATCGAAAAACTTCTCAAAGCCATTTTCTTTGGCTTTATTAAAGATATTGGCTTTGAATGTCATCGGAACAATGGTGCTTTGCCCTTGGGTCAAACTTACATTCTGATCTACCGTACCCTCAAACAGAGGAGAATTCTGGATCTCAATGACATATTTGAAAGAGTTAAAAGCAGCTTTTTGAGCTTCCGGATTGGTAACTTTCAGATTCACCTTACCTTCTAGAGGAAGTTCCTTGCTGAACAGAGCTACCGCCAATCCTGCAATCGAGGACATATTATAGTTCCCATCCGCTCCCTTGAAAGATTCCAAATTCTTGCCATTGAACTTCACCTGATCAACCGACTCGACATCATATTCGCAGTCCGCCAAAGCCTTGATCTGGGCTTTTTTGTTTACTTGGCAACCAGATAACATCAGGATTGCCAGAACGGATACTATTCCTATTAATTTTCTCATATTCTATTACTTTCTTCCAAAATTATAAATCAAACCAAGTGTAAAAACAGCATTTCCAGGTTTTAAATACTGATTGTCCATCAGACCAATATTCCAACCATTGGTATATTGGATTTGAAACCCTTTATTCAATTCCAACCTCGTAAAGAAAACAGGCTCTATATACACATTCTCTTCAAGCTGTGAGGCAACCCCATTAAGCTCAAATCGATCCATCTTGACACGGCTCAAGCGAATTGCTGTTCCATAGTTTAGAGTCCTCTTCTTGCCAAAAAGATTAATCTTGTTTTTTCTTGTTGACGAAAAATTTGCCTGAACGAAGATTTTGTTGAAGTCAAGGTCTCTTGTTTCCACTGGATCGGCCCCTGTGGTGCTCGCCCTTTTATCAACATCGGTTGTCGCTCCTACGCCATAACCTCCATAGAATTCCAGTACACTTCGCTTAGCTTTTCCAACTACCGTATAATAGCCTAATCCACCTTCATACAGATATTGTTTGAAATCATTATTGTCTGAATGGTAATTGATATAGGAGCCATTTCCGATAATGGCAAGGTGGTCGGTAAATGCAACACCTAGGTTGCCGCTTAGGTTCCCCTTAGGGTTAACATGTGCCGCAATATACCCTTCTCCTTTGTTATTAAACATCGGTGTTGCTGGAACATTGGGCAAATAAACTGAACTACAACTGCTCAAACAGGCGACCCCTGCAAGCAAACCCCACAAATGGGATGACTTTACTTTATTCATAAAACTCATTATCCCTGCATCTCCACAAATTATTATGCCAAAGATTCAGAATTTAAAAAAACTTTCATGTTTTCGCCGAAATTCAAACGATCATGAAAGTTTTTATAGCCTTTTGAGAAAAGACTGCACTATATTAATTTTATTTTTTAATTCAGATAAACCTAGATAACTCCATGGATTTCAAGTTGCTCTTGCATTTCTTTCTGCAATAGCACAGCCTCCTCACGAGCTTTCTCAGCAAAGTTTCTACCTTTAGAAGCGTAGATAATTCCACGGGTACTATTGACCAAAAGTCCACAGTCTTTATTCATTCCATACTGGCACACATCAGCCAATGATCCACCTTGCGCTCCAACACCTGGAACCAACAGGAAATGATCGGGAGCATGCTCTCTAATTTTAGTGAATGCTTCCCCACGTGTAGCTCCAACAACATACATCAGATTCTCCGAACTCCCCCAAGTATTTACCTTGTCGATGACTTCTTCAAACAATTGCTTTCCCTCTACATTCTGGAAATTCTGAAAGTCCAAACTACCTTGATTGGAGGTCAATGCCAGTACAATTGCCCACTTACCCTCAAAATCAAGAAATGAAGTAACCGAATCCTCTCCCATATAAGGAGCAATGGTAATGGAATCAAAATTCAACCCCGAAGATTCCGGATTGAAAAAAGCCTGCGCATACATCTTGGAGGTATTGCCAATATCGCCCCTCTTGGCATCTGCAATACTGAAACAATCCTTTGGCAAGATCTCACAGGTCTTACGCAGGGATTCCCAACCTCTCACGCCATAACTCTCATAAAAAGCAATATTCGGTTTATAAGCTACACAAAGATCTGCAGTGGCTTCAACGATAGCTTTATTGAATGAAAAAATTGGATCTTCCTCATCTAAGAGATGTTCTGGAATTTTCGTGATATCGGTATCCAATCCTACACATAAAAAGCTTTTCTTTCTTTTAATATTGTCTATTAGCTCTTTCTTGGTCATTATATATTACTGATTTATTAATGAGATCATGAAATCCTCAAACTCCTTGGTTGAATAGTCTGCCATGCCCTTATGGTCAAAAGCAAGGGCTCCCTGTTTATTCAGCACAACCGTGGAAGGAATAGATCCACTTAACCAAGTTGTTGGTATCTCACTTTCAGGATAAAATATGGGCATATTCAACTTCTCCTTTTCCATAAACGCCTTCGCACCATCTGCATTATGCTCAATCTCTACTAGCATAAACACAACCTTATCATTATCCTTATACTTATCATATAGTTTTTGGATAGATGGCATTTCGGCACGGCAAGGACCACACCAAGTTGCCCAGAAATTGATAAAGACTACTTTCCCCTGGAGTTCATGGGTTTGGATCCTTTTTCCGGTATCATCGGATAGAGTTACTGTTTCCGTCATCACCATTGGGGTTGCGGAAGGCTCTGCAGCCGTTTGTTTTGGGATTGAGGGATTAAAAAGACCTATTTTCATTAATCCTCTTTGAATTGCTGTTCTGGTCGTTGGTGTCAATACCAATATTGCCAAAACAATAATAAGGACCCAGGATAAAATATTTTTTGTGTTGTTTTTCTTTTCGGCCATGATTATGAATCAAATTTCTCCAACTGTTTCAACAAAGTAGCAAAATCTTTCGGATATTCTGCCTCAAATGCATATTCTTTACCATCCAAAGTAAACTTAACCGCCTTGGAATGCAGAGCAAAGCGCTTCATGATCGGCAATTCTTCTTGATCCTTAGAAAGTGTAAATCCTCTTTTCTTGATTTGGGAAAGATATACAGGTTTCCCACGGTACATCGCATCGCCTACGATGGCAGCATGCTGGGTAGCAAGATGGATACGGATTTGGTGCATCCTACCAGTAATCGGCTTACACTCCACTAAAGTAAAATGTTTGAAATATTGGATACTGTTGAAAATTGTCTCTGCAGGTTTCCCATTATAGCGATCAATGGTCACATTCTTATTTCCTTGGTTCAGGATCGGTAAGTCCACCAGAAGATCTTCAAAAACATGGGTCCCTCCAATAATGGCATGATAGGTTTTATCGACCCTACGTTTTTCGAATTCTATTGACATGAGCCTATAGGTTTCTGGATTTTTCGCAATCAGGAGAACACCGGAAGTATCCTTGTCCAATCGGTGACAGACCTGTGCGTCTGGAAAATAGTTTTTCGCCAAGCGAAGGATATTCACCTCATCACCTCCCCTTGCATCCAATGAGGCCACAAAGGGAGGTTTATTGATAACAATGAGGTTGTCATCCTCGTGTATGATCAGTTCGTTGAATTTCGGATATTTAAATAGATTTTTCTCTTGTTGAGCCATAACCGCAAAAATAAGAATTATTGCTAATTTTCTATAATTCAGCGTAGTTTAAGCAATAGGTTAACATTCAGGTTGATACTCCTACAAAAATGCCTACTTTTGCAATAAAAGCAATCTAACATGTCAGTAAATAAAGTAATCAAGCGAATTACAACATCTATTATTCGCGATATGAAAAACAGAGGGGAGAAAATCAGTATGCTTACTTCTTATGATTATTCAACCGCAAGAATCTTAGATGATGCCGGTGTTGATATTCTGTTGGTAGGCGATTCTGCTGCCAATGTTTTCGCAGGTTTTGAAACCACACTGCCTATTACGCTTGACAATATGATCTATCATGCTTCAGCGGTAGCTAGAGCAGCTAAACGCTCCATGGTCATCGCCGATCTTCCTTTCGGTGAATATCAAGGTGCTACTGAAGATGCTTACAAAGCAGCGGTCAGGATGATGAAAGAATCCGGCGTACATGCCATCAAATTAGAAGGTGGAACTGAAATCATTGACAACATCAAGAAAATCGTACAATCTGGAATTCCGGTTTGTGGACACTTAGGCTTGACCCCTCAATCCATCTATAAATTTGGTGATTTTGGTGTTCGTGCTAAAGAAGATGCTGAAGCCGCGAAATTAAAGGAAGATGCCTTAGCCCTTCAAGAAGCAGGATGTTTTGCCGTTGTTCTGGAAAAGATTCCTGCAGCTTTAGCAGGCGAAGTTTCTAAAATGTTGGACATCCCGACCATAGGAATTGGAGCAGGTAATCTTTGCGATGGCCAAGTATTGGTTGTTAATGATATGCTGGGTATTACGCAAGAGTTTAAACCTAAATTCTTGAGACAATACCTAAACTTAAATGAAGAGATCAACAAAGCCGTGAAGCAATACGTGGCTGACGTGAAAGCGCAAGAATACCCTAACGAATCTGAACAATATTAATCATGAACAAAATCCTTCTTATTGTAATCCTTGTCGGTATATTGATTTACTTTCTGTCGCGAAGAGTGATGATGAAGGGCAAATCTACTGCTGTTCAAAAAAGCAATAAGCAAGGCTTTTTTCTTGTGGAAAGTGGCGCGCCCATTATCCAAAGGACCATCAAGAACACCCTGTTCAGTGTAGGTATAGGGGTTGTACTCTTTATTATCACGATCGTATTGGCCATGAAGGTCAAGATTATCCTTTTCATGCTTCCGATCAGTCTCTATCTCATGAGCCAACTATTTCTCTTGAACAATCAATTGAAATATGCCAAGGATCAAAGGATCTGGTTCAATCCAAATACCAATGATGTGATGATTGAATGGCTAAGTGGAAATAAAGTTTCTTTTAATCTGCTGAAGGATGTTCAGCAAGTTCGTGCGGTTAAATCTGTTCAGAAGAACAATCAAATATTATTTGGTTATTATGAACTCAGCGTTCATAATAACCAAGTTTTTGTGCCCTTTATTTTGGAAGATAATCAGATGAATACACGTTTCTTCAAAACCTTGAAAGAAAATTATTCCATCAATCCTAAATCTTCCTTATACCCCATCATTTAAACCTGAGGCAACTTAAAGCCATTATGGTAGCCCGCTGCCAATAATTTATTGGCTTCAGCTTCTTTAAATCGTTGTTTTTCCTTCTCCCAATAGATCTTTTTCCCTGTTCTATAGGCAATGTTTCCCATTTGGGAGAATTTAGCAATATGACTTCCTACCTCTAGGGGAGCATTTAAAATATTTCCATTTTTGGTCCGGATGGCTTCCACAAAATTCTGCATGTGCAAATCCAGTCCATTGTCTACTTTCTTCTGATAGGGAACAGCCTCCATCCTATCCATCTCTGGAATCACTTCCCAGCCATTTCTATCCAATACCAAAGTGCCATTGTTACCTATAAAGGCAATACCGTGTTCACGACTATATGGACCTCCTGAAATACTGGTTGCATGTTCCCATTGGATATTGAATCCATCAAATTCATAGACAGTAGTCAAGGTGTCAGGGGTATCACCTGCATCATCAGGATAAGCAAATTTACCTCCTGCTGCCATGATGGAATTCGGATCTGAAACCTTCATCCCCAATAGCGCATAATCCAATAGATGGACTCCCCAGTCGGTCATCAGACCACCTGCGTAATCCCAGTACCACCTAAAATTATAGTGGAAACGATTCGGATTGAATGGTCTTGTCTTAGCGGGACCTAACCAAGATTTATAATCAACACCTGCTGGAACTGGTCCATCAGGCTCAACTGGAACACGCTTTTTCCAACCTAAGTAAGCCCAAGCTTTTACTAAGCGAACCTTCCCTAATTTCCCTGAGTGCACAAATTCAATGGCATCCTTAAAGTGCTTCTGCGATCGTTGCCACTGTCCTACCTGCACAATGCTGTTATACTTTTCTTTCGCTGCTAGCATGGCATTACACTCCACAATGGAATTCCCAATGGGTTTCTCCACATAAACTGCCTTACCAGCTTTACAGGCATCCACCAACATCAGGCAATGCCAATGGTCAGGCGTACCGATTATGACAGCATCGACCTCAGGATCTTTCAATAAGGCTTTATAATCTTTATATACCTTAGGTTTTTGACCTAAAGCTTCTAATTGTTTCTGCCTTTCCTGAATCACAGCATCATCCACATCACAGATAGCGGTGCAACTTACATTGGATACTTTTAGGATGGAACTTAAATCTGACCAACCCATCCCCTTGATACCAATAGCGCCAACACGCAGGGTAGATTGTTTTTTCGTCCTACCATATAATGATGTTAGGTGCAAGGCAGGAAATAACAAAGCTGACTTGTAAATAAATTCTCTTCTTGAAATGCTCATTCGTTTTAGGTTTCTATGAATTTACGGATCTTCCTGCAAATTCTACATAATTTTATAACTATTAATGGAAATTATGTAACAATTCTAAACCCAATTCTCCTGAAATTTGTATTCATTAATAACGATCAATAGCATGATGAAGAATCACACATATAAAGTAACAGGTATGACCTGCAATGGCTGTAGGACCAACGTCGAGAAAAAGCTGAATGAGATTCCTGGGATCAAAGCTCAAGTAAGTCTTGAAAAAGCGGAGGCCCAGATACAGGCCGACGAACCTATCCATATTACCGATCTTCAAGATAAGCTCAATGAACTGGGCGGACATTATCAGATCCATCAAGAGGAAAATCTGGACAGTCATGCTCCAACCGAAAAGATATTCTCAGTGACTGGAATGACCTGCAATGGCTGCAGGACTAATGTGGAGAAAAAACTGAATGAAATTCCGGAACTTCAAGCTACCGTAAATCTTGAAAAGGGAGAAGCCCAAATCAAAGCAAAATCTGCCATTTCCACCGAAGAACTACAAAATAAATTGGATGAATTAGGTGGACATTACCATATCCAGGAGAAAGGAAGTGCCCCGCACATGCATCATCAACATTCGCATGAGCCTGAGCTATCTGAAAGTGGAGAATATATCTGCCCAATGTTTTGCGAGGGTAAGGACAAGATTTATCATGAACCTGGCAGATGTCCGGTTTGTAATATGCATTTACGCCCTGTGGAAAAAGTGGACTTCAATGCTCCCTCCCATCAACATCAGGCACAACCGACGGTCAATGCCAACAATGCTGGGAAATACTATTGCCCTATGATGTGTGAAGGGGATAAAGTCTACGATAAGTTTGGTTCTTGTCCAGTTTGTGGAATGAATTTGGAAAAAATTCCTGATACCACCCTTAAAGTGGAATACACCTGCCCCATGCACCCAGAAATCGTTCAGGATCACCCTGGAGATTGCCCAATCTGCGGAATGGAGCTTGTCCCTAATCAGGTTACCGAAGAAGATGACCAACACTATCGGGACCTACTAAAGAAATTCTGGATTTCCGTCGCATGTACAGTGCCTGTATTTATCCTGTCCATGGGCGATATGTTGCCCGGTCAACCGATCAGTCAGGTTATCCCGTATAAAGTCAATGCCTGGTTGCAATTGATCTTGACATTACCTGTAGTTTTCTATACCTGTTGGATGTTCTTCCAACGTGCATGGACCTCTTTCAAGACTTGGAACCTGAATATGTTCAGCCTGATTGGCTTAGGAGCAGCAGCAGCTTTTATTTTTAGTTTATTGGCCTTTTTCTTCCCCCAGATCTTCCCTGAAGAACTAAAGGGGCATCATGGAGAGGTCCACCTGTATTTCGAATCCGTTGTGGTCATCCTTACCTTGGTTTTATTAGGTCAGGTAATGGAAGCCAAAGCCCATTCTAAAACTAATTCTGCCATTAAGGAATTGATCAAATTAAGTCCTGCTGAAGCTATCCTGGTTGAAAATGGAAAAGAAAGGAAAATATCGATCCACGATGTTAAAGTAGGGAATATCTTAAGGGTAAGAGCAGGAGATAAAGTCCCAGTAGACGGAATTGTGACTGAAGGTAATACTTCCATCGACGAAGCCATGATTACCGGAGAGCCTATTCCCGTTGAAAAATCAAAAGACGATCAGGTAATCGGTGGAACCATCAACGGAAACCATGAGATTTTGATCAAAGCGGAAAAGGTGGGTTCTGAAACCCTCCTTTCCCAAATCATTCAGCTGGTAAATAATGCCAGTCGAAGTCAACCTCCTATTCAAAAACTGACCGATAAGGTTTCCAAAATATTTGTCCCTGCCGTTATTGCCATTGCAATCTTGACCTTTATCCTTTGGAACATATCATCTGTCCCCAATAGTACGGCCATGGCTTTTTCAAATATGTTGGCTGTATTGATTGTTGCCTGTCCTTGTGCATTAGGTCTTGCAACGCCTATGTCTGTTATGGTGGGAATTGGAAAAGGAGCAAAAAATGGTATCCTGATCAAAAACTCAGAAGCGCTGGAAAAACTTGAAAAAGCCAATGTGCTGGTTGTGGACAAAACAGGTACTATTACAGAAGGTAAACCTTCCGTATCTGAGGTTACTTCAGAAAACGACAAATTCTCAGAAAATGACATCCTTCAGATTGCAGCATCTGTCAATAAAAACAGTACCCATCCGCTGGCACAGGCCATGACGGATAAGGCCAAAGAAAATGGCTTACAGCTATTAGATGTTGCTCAATTTGAAAACATTTCAGGCAAGGGTGTCAAAGGCCATATATTCCATATGACCGCCTTACTTGGAACACCAAGATTAATGGAAGAACAGCATATCGAGGTCAGCAATGAACAACTCCAAAAGATTGAGGAATTACAGAAAAAGGGAAATTCTGTATCCGTACTTGCCATCGATGGAAAAGTTGCTGGCTTGGTTGCCGCATTTGATGCTTTGAAAAAAAGCAGCATAGAGGTAATCAAGAGATTTATGGACGAGGGTGTTGAAGTCTATATGTTTACTGGTGACAACCAAAATACTGCAGATATCGTTGCGAAAGAGGCAGGTATCGACCATGCGAAAGGCAGTTTATTGCCTGAAGACAAACTAAATGGTATCAAAGAACTGCAAAAGGCTGGTAAAAAGGTGATCATGGTCGGTGATGGAATCAACGATGCTCCAGCTTTAACCCAAGCAGATGTGGGTATTGCCATGGGCACCGGAACAGATGTTGCCATCCAAAGTGCAGAAATCACCTTGATAAAAGGAGATCTTATCGGCGTGCACAAAGCCTTCAAGCTAAGTAAATCCATGCTGAGGAACATCAAGCAAAACCTATTGTTCGCATTTTTATACAATGTCATCGGTATTCCCATTGCAGCCGGTATATTATATCCATCTTTTGGGATTCTGATGTCCCCAATGATCGCAGCTGCAGCCATGAGCTTGAGTTCTGTCTCTGTAATTGTCAATTCATTGAGATTAAATGCAGTGAAATTGGATTAAGAGGAAAGGATTTAGGATCTATGAAAATAAATTCCAGAGGACATTGACATTTCATTTTTTTTCATGCTGTGGCACGAAACATCTCGGAATAAAACAGACCAAATCGATAAACTGGTTGAGGATTACATTGCTGTACTTTCCTGAACCTTCTTTCCTTTTTTTTGTCATGTTGAGGCACGAAACATCTCAGAATAATAAGGGGTTGCACTGGCGTACAGTTCCTGCACCTTCGGTGCAGGATGACACACATTAGTAGTAGAGAACCGTACAGATTCCCCACTAATCGTTCAGAATCAAAATGCATTAAAGAGGGATTCAGAGTGAAACGAAGAATCTATTTTTTATTTTATTTTTTTGAGGTGGTTGTCATCGTAAGATGAGAAAACTATTTCAAGTTAAGTATGGATAGTTCCGAGACCCTTCGGCAAGCCCTCAGGGTGACACAGAAAGGTATAGAAAAACATTTCACCCACGCTGTGGGTTCGCCATTACAAACATTCACCTTCCGGAGGAAGCCCTTTAGCCCCCGGCTCATTTCCAATGGCGGAAAAATGGAAAGAATGCCGTTGCCCTGTGCGATGGGATTGGCCTTGGAATGCTTTCAAAAAATTCTCCATCAAAAGGGAGAATTTTGAAGGAAGATATTCCCGACAACAAGGCATTCTTGTCCATGTGCGGATGACCGTGCGAAAAGCCATCTTAAATGAGCCGAAGCCTTTTGGTTACTTTTGGGCTTCAAAAGTAACGAAGAAAATTGGTATCCGTGAGCTCCTTCGTCGGTTTGGTTACTTTTGGGCTTCAAAAGTAACGAAGATAATTGGCATCCGTGAGCTCCTTCGTCGGTTTGGTTACTTTGGGCTTCAAAAGTAACGAAGAGAATTGGTATCCGTGAGCTCCTTCGTCGGTTTGGTTACTTTTGGGCTTCAAAAGTAACGAAGAGAATTGGTATCTGTGAGCTCCTTCGTCGGTTTGGTTACTTTGGGCTTTAAAAGTAACGAAGAAAATGATTTTAATTCATGTTTGTATGGGGCGGGCGTATTCGATACGCCCCTAACGTATTGGGGACTTTCCTGCGACAAATTGACCCAAATCTTGGTCCATTCTCTCATCCTCGTTGGGTGAGCTCTCCCTGAGCGAAGCCGAAGGGGAGTCGAATCCCAATCCTGGTTCAAAACAATCCTTCAATCGACTATTATTTAGCCCTAAAAATTTAATTCAAATCACCTTTCTTCATTTCATTCACTTTCTTCGCCAGCAGCAGGTGCGAGACCAGCCCCAAGACCGCAAAACTTGCCCCTACTGTACATACTCCTGTCCAACCGGCAAATCCCCAAGCCTGTGCTGCCAGCCATGAACCGAAAGAACCTCCGATAAAGTAGGTCACCATATAAACCGTATTCAACCTACTTGTTGCAGGGGTCTTGATAGCGAAATAATCGGATTGGTTCATGATATGCGAAGATTGCAATCCCAGATCGATCATGACAATGCCGATTACTAAGCCCAAATAGGTATTCCCCATAAAATAGGTAAAGAACCAACTGAAAAGGAGGATAAAAAGTGAAACCGTAATAATTTTATGTCTAGACCAAACTCGATTTAATTTACCAACAAAGGCAGCACCTAAGGCTCCTGCTGCGCCAATCAAGCCAAATGTACCCGCCACGGATGGACCGACCTCAAAGGGTGGCTCTTCCAAGTGAAAGGCCAAAGTGGTAAATACTGCACATAAAGAACCGAAACTAACTGCACCTCTAAATGATGCCAATTGTAGGATAGGTTCTGATTTTGCCAGATTCCAAACAGACTTCATTAAGGAAGAATAATTCCCTTTGAAGTTAGGTTTCATTTCCGGCAACATACGGTACACAAAGATCCATGAAATCAACATCAGGACTGCGGCTCCATAATAAATACTTCGCCAGCCCCAAATATCACCTACAATACCGCCGATAAACCTGGAAAGTAAAATTCCCATCAACAAGCCTGACATCACCATGCCGATATTATGGGACCTATTCTCTTCATTAGATAGGTCCGCAACCATAGGTACAAATAACTGTGGTATAACGGAGGTACATCCTATCAAGAAACTCGCCATGGAAATCATCCATAACTCTTTGGACATGGCCATCCAAAGCAAGGCTAAAAAAACAAATACCAGATCAATAAGTATCAACCTCTTTCTGAACAGCTTATCACCTAATGGAATGATCATCAATAATCCAAAGGCATATCCAAGCTGGGTCAAGACGGTAATCTTACTGATTGTGGATTCAGAAACCTCAAATTCTGATGCCATCTCTGCCAATAAAGGCTGATTATAATAATTATTCGCTACAACAACCCCTGATACGATTGTCATGAGCCATAACAGGGATTTTGAAAGTATAGGATTTCCGCTTTTTTCCATAGATTCTCTTAATATCGTAAATCTAAAGAATCTAGCCTTGGTTTGGATTTAAAACTTAAAATTTATAAATCCTATTTGAGTTACCTTCAATTATTAAAGGAACAGCACCATTCCTTCAGCATATCCCACAGAAACATCTTAGCTGTGACGCCTCAAGCGCTCAGCAAAATCCGAAAAAGGGTCGCTTATGCCTAATTCTTGAGGACCTGACAAACAAAATGATTTTTTGACAGTACAGATTTCCCGAAATCCATGACATTTTGGCTATTATTTTAACTATTATCAGTTGAAGAAATTAGCTATGGTTTGAAGATTGTTTGTTAATTGTCATTAAAAAATCCGGTAAATAATTTAAACTACCTGTATTTCAACACCTTATTGATTAGTTAAAAAAAATAGTTGCTTAAACATCTAATACGTCGATCAAGTTGGTACAGATATTGACTATTTGACCATATATGACAATAAAGTCAAACAATTAATATTGAAATCATGAAAAAATTATTACTTACATTATCTGCTGTAGCAGTATTAGGATTAGCAGCAAATGCACAAACTGAAAAAGGTAAATTTATGCTAGGTGGCCAAGTTACCTACCAAGGTCATTCTATTAAAGATTCAGACACAAAATCAAATGAGTTTAGCATTATCCCTAATGTGGGTTACTTTGTAGCCGATAATATCGCTGTAGGTACTGGTATTGGTTACTCTTGGAATGAACGCCAAAATGGTCCTGACACAAAAAATAACTATTCTTCTTTTGTTGTTGCTCCATTTGGAAGAATGTACAGTAACAATGAAGGTCCTGTAAAATTCTTCGGTCAATTGACTGTTCCTATGTCATGGGGTACTGAAAAATTAAATGGTGATAAAACAAGTACTACAGCAAACTATGGTGTGGAATTAGCTCCTGGTGTGGCTTACTTCCCTACTTCAAACTTAGGTATTGAATTTAAAGTAAAAGGTTTGTTCTACAACAATGGTTCTTCAACTGATGAAGCTACTGATGTAAAATCTACAGTGAATTCATACGGATTGAACGTTAATTCATTAGCTCCAACTGTTGGTGTTACTTTTCACTTTTAATCGATAATAATTATTATAGATAAAGGGATTGCCTAAACGGGCAATCCCTTTATTTTTTACCTACTTTTCTCCAAACGTACTAGTTTTCCATCCAGATGGGCAAGGCAAATTGTTTCAATAGATTGGCCAATTTCACTTCTTCTATCTCGGTTTTTTTTACCCAACGGATTTCCCTAAGTTCCGCATGTGGTTCTATCTTTTCAAATTGATCCACAAATTCACATTGAAAAACATAGCCCCGGACCGTTTTTCCCTTTTCATTGACAGCTTGGGCCTCATGTACGCCTAAGAGCTTACAATGCTGTTCTTCCAAATTAATATGCAATTCTTCGTTCAGTTCCCGGATCAAACTATCCACGGGTCGCTCTTCCGCGTCTATCTTGCCTCCCGGAAGCTGATAATAGCTGGAGCCATTTTTTTGGACGGTCAATAACTCGTCCTGTTTGTTAATGATAACTCCAACGGCAATGGTGATGTAGTTATTTAGCTTCATTTGATGAATTTGAGAATTAATTTCCTAATTTCCGAAATAATGGAATGATTTTTAGTATTCAATAGGTTGATATTGAAGTTAATCCTATTTTTGCATCAAAAATAGATTACAATCCACTAAAAAACACCAAACTAGCGAATGAAACATTACTTTTTCTGGTCCTTACTCTTTGCTTTATTAATCGTCGCATCCTGTAAGAACTCGTCAAAAACCACTAGTGCTGCTGAGAAAAGAAAGCAAGATTCCATAGAGCGCGTTAAAAAAGCTCAAGAAGAAGCGGAAAGAGCAGAAAGGGAAAGACCTCGCACTGCAGCTGACATCAAACTGGAAAAAGATCTACAATACGATAAACACTCTTTAGAGGAAACCTATCCTTACAAGGATACCACCCGCCAATTCCAAATCGAAAAGATCAAGGAAAAATTGGCATTCATTGAAAATTTCCAAAGGGCTCCCCATCAATATGGCGTCCTTCAAAACTATAAAAACCGTAATGGCGAAGCTGCCGTTGTGGAAAACTTTGTCCGTAATGCCTATAAACGGGTTTCCGACACCTTAGGCACCGAAAAATATCAGTCTGCACCGCTATACCAAGCCGAAGACAGTAAAAAACCTTCCATTTACGGCCGTGATGGATCCTTGGTAAGCTTGGAAAGCGCCGACACCCTAAAGATGGTCAAGGTCAATGGTATCTCCTTTGAAGGAACCTGGTTTGTGCCGAAAAGATATGTTAAATCTATCGGTGATTCCCTGAAAATTACCCATGTCAACATTGTAGATGTTACAAACCAAAATATTATGACCGTGGAAAGAACGGGCGAAAATGAATGGAAAATCCGCAGTATGAACCCTGCTACATCGGGTCAGCACAACCCGCCTCACCAGATGGAAACACCGGTTGGAATCTTTATGGTCCAAGAACAAAAACCAAAAATGTTCTATTACGGCGATGGGACGACGACCATTGAAGGATTTGCCCCATATGCGTCCCGATTCACCAATGGAGGCTATATTCACGGTGTTCCGGTGAATAATCCAAAAGGTAAGATCGTGGAGTATTCATGGTCATTGGGTACGACACCAAGGTCACATATGTGTGTCAGAAATGCGTCATCTCATGCCAAGTTTGTTTACGACACGTCAAAACCCTTTAAATCCCTGGTGGTTGTAATAGACTAGAACCGTATTTAACACTTTGATTGTCATATTTTTCCTAGCTTTGTAAAAAGAGACTAGGAAAATGTGCTTATGAATAAACTATTGCTTATTTCATTATGGGCTATTGCGACCTCCACAATGTCTGGAGACCTAAACATCAATCCGCAAGTAAATGCTCCTAAAGAAATCACACAGACAAAAGTAGAAGTAGTAAAAGATCCAGTTAAAGAATTATATGATGAAATGAAACTGCAAGGGATCATTAAATGGGACGCCTTCGAGCAAGCTATGCAAGGTTACCAGCAATTGAACCCGAAGAACAGGAACATCATGACCATCATTGATTTCACCTTGCCTTCAACCGACAAAAGAATGTATGTCCTGGACATGAAAGCCAAAAAGCTTTTATACCACAACATAGTTTCCCATGGAAGAAACAGCGGTGAAAAATTTGCAAAATCTTTTTCTAACAAACACGGATCTTTCCAAAGTTCACTTGGATTCTACTATGCTGAAGAAACCTATTACGGCGGAAATGGATTCTCATTGCGCCTGGATGGACTTGAAAAAGGAATCAATGATCAAGCAAGACCTAGGGCCATCGTGGTTCATGGAGCTGATTATTGCAGTACAGATATCATTAAATCTACCGGTAGATTAGGAAGAAGCTACGGCTGCCCTGCCCTACCTCGCGAATTGACCAAACCGATCATCAATACGATCAAAGGTGGAAGTCTGATGTATATCTATGCCGGAAACAAAGAATATCTGGCCTCTACAAAATTTGTAAAGAAACATCCTTTGGAACCAACCTCTACCCTGATTGCCACTCAGCATGATGAGGAAACAGGTAAATCCAAAACTGTTCTGAATTAAGTATTTAGTACTAAATATTTAGTATTTAGACGGAGGTTCCGATAAAAGATAAAGATCATGGATCCGGTTATTGAAACTGGGGTTCATGATCTTTTTTTTGATTACATATTTAGAAATATGGAATAACGGCAAAATTTGCTAGCTTCGAATTGAAACTATACGTTCTTTTTTGGCAAACAAAACATTCCCCCACCAACAAGGAATTTCAATAATATCTTGAATTCAAAATCAACCTATCAAAAGGCCAATTTTTTGGACAGGATTTTAGCTAAAAGACCTACCTTATTCGAGACATATTCGAGAATCATTCGGGAATTTACTGGATTGAATTGGGAATTGATCCCTAACATATTTTCAATTTTCCGAATGTGTCTCGAACAAGGTCAAACTGAGGTCAAGATAATAGGCACGAAAAAGGCCATGATAAAATCATGACCTTTAAATCTTAATATTTCTATAATCCAGACTAGCTGCTGAAGTATGCTCTTAAGTTCTTACCTTCCATCCAGTTCATGAAGGCACGGTTTACAACCTTGTTACCTCCCGGAGTAGGATAGTTACCAGAGAAGTACCAATCACCTTTGTGGTTTGGACAGGCAATATGCAAGTTATCCAACGTTTGGAAAATTACTTCCAACTCTGCGTTCAGGTTATGAGGTTTCACGATCCTGGAGATCTCTTGCGAGATCTGATCATCGGTAAACGGCTCATAGATTGCCTTTACATAGTTTTCAACCTGATCTTTCGGCATGGTCGTTGAAGCCAAACATTTTTGATAGACCTCATCAATGATGTGGGCCAATCCATTCTTGCGCAATAAGGCGATTGCTGCCTCAAATGCAACGAACTCTGACATCCTGGACATATCGATACCATAACAGTCCGGATAACGGATTTGAGGCGCTGAAGAAACGATTACGATCTTTTTAGGATGTAGACGGTCCAGAATGGTTAGGATACTCTGCTTTAAGGTCGTTCCCCTAACGATAGAGTCATCGATGGCAACGATGGTATCTTCATGGTCATTTACGATACCGTAAGTTGTATCGTAGACATGTTGTACCATATCTTGACGGTCAGCATCTTGCGTGATAAAGGTGCGGAGTTTGGCATCTTTCACGTTCAATTTCTCGAAACGAGGTTTTAGATCCAATACTTCATTCAATTCTTCATCCGAGATTTTATCCGTGCGGTTCAAAAGGGCCTCTTTCTGGCAATCTCTGACATGTTGGTTGATTCCTTCCATCATACCGTAGTAAGATACTTCGGCAGTATTCGGGATGAAAGAGAATACCGTATTCTTGATATCGTTGTTGATACCCTTCAATACTTGGGGGATCAATAATTTACCAAGGGATTTACGTTCTTGGTAGATATCAGCATCTGACCCTCTGGAGAAATAGATTCTCTCAAAGGAACAGGACATCTGTTCTACCGGTTGTCTGAACATTTCTTCAGTTACCGTTCCATCTTTTTTAGCGATCAAGGCATGGCCTGGTTTGATCTCTTTGACAGCAGTCAATGGAATGTTGAAAGCTGTTTGTATTACTGGTCTTTCCGAAGCCACGACCAACACTTCATCGTCTTGGTAGTAGAATGCTGGGCGGATACCTGCAGGATCACGCATAACGAAAGCATCTCCATGACCGAAAATACCGGCGATGGTATAGCCACCATCCCAAGTCTTTGCTGAACGGGTCAATATCTTGGCAACATCGATGTTTTTCGCAATCTGGGCGGAAATCTCAATATTGGAAAAACCGTCCTGCTTGAATTTATCGAAAAGCTTTTGGTTTTCTTCATCTAGGAAGTGACCGATTTTTTCCAGTACCGTAACCGTATCCGCTTGTTCCTTAGGGTGCTGTCCGAGATCGTACAGTTGCTGCAACAGTTCATCCACATTGGTCATGTTGAAGTTACCTGCTACAACGAGATTTCTGGACATCCAGTTATTCTGTCTAAGGAATGGATGACAGCTTTCAATACTGTTTTTACCATGTGTGCCGTAACGCAAATGGCCTAATAACACTTCGCCCGTGAAGCTCACATTGTCTTTCAACCATTGGGTATCCTTGGATTCCTCAGGATAAGCTTTGTTAACCGCAGCGAACTTCTTCTGAACGTATTCGAAGATTTCGGCAACTGCCGAAGACCCCATGGCCCTGTACCTCGAAATATAACGGTTACCAGGCTTGACGTCGAATTTAATCGTCGCAATACCCGCTCCATCTTGGCCTCTATTGTGCTGCTTCTCCATAAGAAGGTACAATTTGTTGATGCCGTAATAGGGCGTACCGTATTTTTCTTGATAATAAGATAGGGGTTTTAGTAGTCGGATTAGTGCGATACCGCACTCGTGTTTTATAGCGTCACTCATATCTTGAATTGATGGCACAAAGGTACGGAATTTTGAAAAAATATCAGATACATCTTAATGTAAAAAATATTTCACTTAAAGATAGACTTCAGACAAGAGACATCAGACACCAGAACGGAAATATCGGATATTACTGTTAAAATAATGTGGAGTTAATTACATTCTATAATCCTGTTGAGGGAAAAAGAATTTTGTATGGTTGGGCGTATCTGATATGCCCTTCCATACAAGACCTTTGGTACTGCGGCTCTCTCCTTATGGGTTTACAACTTTTGGCTTTGTGTATTCGATGAATTTTTCACGTCTTGAAACAAACTCAGCTTTTTCTATGCGTTGCCAAGTCATATAGCTATTGACCATGATACCGTCTGAAAGAATTGGTTCAACGGATTTCAGGTACAGGATATCACCTTCAAAATCGATCTTGCGTTCCTGGAATTGACCTTCCCAATTCGGGAATGAAGATGTTGTAATGGAATATTGAACAATAGCATTGTTATTGTCGATCTTATATGAACCGGCAAAAGCGATAAAACCTTTGACCTGTTCTTGGATTTCCTTTTCGTTCGCTAAATAGCGGTCATCAGAGGCATATTGACTGCGCTCTGAACTTGATATCTGGACTGACATAAAGCCATCAGCTCCATACATTAATAATCCCTTTGGAGATTGGCCCATCGGGAATATTGAATCTGCACCTTTAATAGGTACTTCTATATAGGATAGTAGTTGCCATGTGCCTACTAATTCATTCTTCAATGTTGTCATTTAGGGGTTATTGTTTGCCATTATAACGGCGATTCTTCATTAATAGTTTGTAACATTCCTTATATAGATATTTCTGTGACAAACGAAACATCTGTATATTCGGTAAACAAGTTTTAGACCAACATTGGTTCCTAAAAAAGAAGAAAATCTTAATCCCTTGAATATGAACATGAATTGTTATTGTGGTTCTGGAAATAATTATGAAGATTGTTGCAAAATTGTACATCTTGACCTAAAAAATGCCGAATCTGCCGAGCAGCTGATGCGGGCAAGATATAGTGCTTTCTGCCTATCCTTGGTCGATTTTCTGTATAATTCCTTCCACCCCAACAGCAGAAGGTTCCAGAAAAAGTCCGAAATTGAACAGTGGAGCAAAGAGAATAAATGGGAAGGATTGGAAATCATAAAAGCCACTGAAAACACAGTAGAATTTAGGGCCATTTATGTGGATCCCTTCGGTGAAAAACGGCTGCACCGTGAAAAATCCAGGTTCCAAAAACTGCAGGGGACTTGGTACTATTTGGATGGCAGAATAATTGCCTAAATAATATTATGGTTTTTGAGGGTTTGGAATTTATTGGAAATTAGTAAATTAGTAAATAACTAAATATTTTAAACTATGGGAAAGTTTGTAATTTCAACTAGGAAGAATGGGGAATTCCAGTTCAACCTAAAAGCTGCAAATGGACAGGTCATCCTAAGCAGTGAAGGTTATACCACAAAAGCTGCTTGTGAAAACGGGATACAGTCCGTTAAGAAAAATTCACAAGACAGTTCAAAATTTGACAAGTTAACAGCAAAGAACGGTAAGTTTTACTTCAACCTAAAAGCTGCCAACGGTCAGATCATCGGAACTAGCGAAATGTACGAAAGCGAAGCTGGCCGCAGCAACGGCATCAAATCAATCCAAGAAAACGCTCCTGACGCAAGTATTGACGATACAACAGTTTAATATTCGAAAATATTACCACTATGGAGAGCCACATTGATTGTGGCTTTTTTTGTGGCCAGATGTACGGATGATGTCCATCTCTCCAGCAAAGGAATGAACCGGGGGGATAAAGAGCTTCCTCCGGAAGGATGGATGAATGTTTTGAGAAACAATTGGAAGGGGTGAGATATTTTTCTGCAAATTTCTTCGTTACTTTTGAAGCCCAAAAGTAACCAAACCGACGAAGGAGCTCACGGATACCAAAAACTACTCGAATCCGTAAAGGCTTCGGCTCATTTAAGATGGCTTTTCGCACCATCCACTACACATGGACAAGAATGCCTTGTTGTCGGGAATATCTTTCAAAAGATCCTCCCATCAAAAGGGATGATCTTTTGAAAGCATTCCAAGGCCAATCCCATCGCACAGGGCAACGGCATTCTTTCCATTTTTCCGCCATTGGAAATGAGCCGGGGGCTAAAGGGCTTCCTCCGGAAGGTGAATGTTTGTTAATGGTGAGAACCCCCACCGGGGGTGAAATGTTTTTCTATACCTTTCTGTGTCACCCTGAGGGCTTGCCGAAGGGTCTCGGAACTATCCATACTTAACTTGAAATAGTTTTCTCATCTTACGATTTCGAAATGAAGAATTCTTGCAATAAAGAGAACCCTAGAAGGGTTCAATTATTTTAGTAATCCCATCGCACAGGGCAACGGCATTCTTTCCATTTTTCCGCCATTGGAAATGAGCCGGGGGCTAAAGGGCTTCCTCCGGAAGGTGAAATGTTCCTTTACCCACTGCCAATGCCAAATTCTTGCAATAAAAAGAACCCTAGAAGGGTTCAATTATTTTAGCAATCCCATCGCACAGGGCAACGGCATTCTTTCCATTTTTCCGCCATTGGAAATGAGCCGGAGGCTAAAGGGCTTCCTCCGGAAGGTGAAATGTTCCTTTACCCACTGCCAATGCCAAATTCTTGCAATAAAAAGAACCCTAGAAGGGTTCAATTATTTTAGCAATCCCATCGCACAGGGCAACGGCATTCTTTCCATTTTTCCGCCATTGGAAATGAGCCGGAGGCTAAAAGGCTTCCTCCGGAAGGTGAAATGTTCCTTTACCCACTGCCAATGCCAAATTCTTGCAATAAAAAGAACCCTAGAAGGGTTCAATTATTTTAGCAATCCCATCGCGCAGGGCAACGGCATTCTTTCCATTTTTCCGCCATTGGAAATGAGCCGGAGGCTAAAGGGCCTCCTCCGGAAGGTGAATGTTTGTTAATGGTGAGAACCCCCAGAGGGGGTGAAATATTTTTCAATAAATCTTTCTGAATGGACATAAATCAAAGAAATTAGTTTTCTCATCTTACGATTTCGATGACAGTGATCCTAAAAACTAGATTCTGAGTTTCACTCTGAATCCCTCTAGGTCACATTTTGATTCTGAACGATCAGTGAAGAATCTGTTCGGTTCTCCTCCTCTAGATCTTGTCATTCTTAACCGAAGGTTAAGAAACCGTACGCCAAAAAAATCCATATTATTTAAATTGATTAGGTCTGTAATATTTCGAGACCCTTCCTTCGTCAGGTTGACACCGGAAAGGGACATTTTTTTGCGCTCCGCAATCCCAACAGGTGAGGCTATTTCAAATCTTGGTCTATCCTCTCATCCTGTACCCTGAGCGGCGGCGAAGGGTATCCTGGTTAATTCCCAGTTCTTGGTCTATCCTCACATCCTTTCCATCCTGGTTCAAAACCAACTGCCATATCCTATCCACCCCCAACCTCTCAAAACAAAAAACAGGAGCAACCTTTCGGTTACTCCTGTTTCCATTTTATATCAGGATCTGTTTACCAGATAACGATACGTTTATCTTTAGGGATGTACAGTTTGTCACCCTCTTTGGTTTCGAATGCTTTGTGGAACGCATCTAAATTGATGATCGGACCTGTCGCACGGTATTGAGCTGGAGAGTGTGGGTCAGTTTTCACTTGGTTTACCACAAACTCATCTGTCGTTTTAGTACGCCAGATTGTTGCCCATGACAGGAAGAAACGTTGATCTTGTGTGAAACCATCGATCAATCCTGGGTTTCCTTTGTCTTTCAGGTACATTTGCAATGCATCAAAAGCAACAGAAGAACCACCTAGGTCACCGATATTTTCACCTAAGGTGAACCTTCCGTTTACAAATACCCCTGGTACTGGCTCGTATGCTTCAAACTGTGCAACTAAAGCATCAGCAGCTGCTTCAAATTTAGTTCTGTCATCATCAGTCCACCAGTTGTTCAAGTTACCATTTCCATCGTACTGTGAACCTGAATCATCAAAACCATGAGATAACTCATGACCGATTACTGCACCGATACCACCAAAGTTCACTCCTGGATCAGCTTTGTAATCATAGAATGGAGGTTGTAAGATAGCTGCTGGGAATACAATCTCATTGAACAATGGACTGTAGTAAGCATTAACGGTTTGAGGTGTCATTCCCCATTCAGATTTGTCAACAGGTTTTCCTTGTTTAGCAAGGTTTTCTTCAAATGACCAACGACGTACATTATTTACGTTTTCGATCAAGGAAGTACCAACCTGAAGACTTGAATAGTCTTTCCATTTATCAGGATATCCGATCTTCACGGTAAACTTAGAAAGTTTCTCCAATGCTTTTTCTTTGGTCGTAGGCGACATCCAAGCTAGATCTTTGATGTGTACATTGAAAGATTTGATCAAGTACTGCACCAATTCTTCACAGGCAGCCTTCGCTTCAGCAGGGAAATTTTCTTTAACGTACAGCTTTCCTAACAATTCACCAGCATTGCCATTGACAAATTCCAATCCTCTTTTGTCCAGCGAACGTTGTTCTTTCTGACCTCTTAGTTTCCTCCCATAGAAATCAAAAGACAACTGATCTAATTCTTCTGTCAAATAACCAGTAGCATCATCCATTACATGGAATTTCAAGTATTCCTTGATTACCGGTAAATTTTCCTCATTAACGATCTTATCTAGGTTTTGGTAATAGTTAAGTTCACCAATGATTACGGTATCAGCTTTGAATCCAAGGGTCTGGATGTATTTTGCCACATCCATGTTCTTTACCATTTTATTCAAGTCTTTCACCGCTACAGGATTGTAACGTTTCTGAGCATCACGCATCTCTTCTACTGTTTTCAGGTTTGAAGCGATCAATTTCTCAAATTCAATTACTTTAGGACCTTTCAGGTCTCTGGTCTTCGGATCAACCTTGCCATATAAGGCGTTGATATATTGGTTGTAGTTTCCTAAAGTCTCTGTATTTTTGGCATCTTCTTTTTGGTAATAAGTACGGCCAAGACCTAATCCGCCACCACCTAAATAAACAGCATTCATGTTACTGTTTTTCATGTGGGCATAAACATAGGCACCGAAGAAAGGGTTACCACCGATAGCTCCGTATTTAACGAAGTAATCGTAAAGACCTTTCAGGTTCTTCACTTGGTCGATATCCTTCAATTGTTGTTGGATAGGTGCTATCCCCAACTTGTTACGGGTATCAAAGTCTACATAAGATTTATATAGATCAGCGATCTTTTGCCCATCGGTTCCTTTTTCGAATTTAGTGTTCAAAGATTCTTTAAGGATTTTCAAGGCCGCTTCATCCGTGTTTTCTCTTAGTTGATCAAAAGAACCCCAACGAGCCTTATCAGAAGGAATTTCTACAGTTTTCATCCAATTACCATTGACGTAATTGTAGAAATCATCTTGAGGACGAACGGATTTGTCCATGTAGGAAACATTGATTGCTTGATGTTCTTGCCCGTAAACATAAGCTGAACTAGCAAATAATGCTGCCATTAATACGTATTGTTTCATAATTAACCTATTTTGTTTTAGAACTAAGAGATAGTTCCTATGCAAACATAGCGATTCTAGGAAAAAACAGAAAGTAACTATTTTTATATATTTAATTGATTTTAATTTAACACAATGGAATTGCTAAATTGGCCGAAATGATAATTCAGGTAGAAAACATCGATTATTTATTGGTCAGCAGCGATAAAAAAGGGATCAGCATAGATTTTAATACGGAAGATTTACCGGTAATCTATGCCCCTGCAGATCTTTCTATCCAGGAACTGACAGCTTATGTGAAGCGATTTGCCAAGAAAGAACAGAAGAAATCCATGGCAGATGAAGAAATGGAATTCTTTACCCTAAAACTATTCTCCAAAGACTATCCTGTAAGACCTCTGACCAATGGACAGTCTAAACCTTATCTAAAAAACAATATCATCTATTATTCCAAGTCTCTATTTAAGAGCAAAAACCAAGAAAGACTTGAAAAACAGCTACGACAATATATGTTTGAACAAGTCATCAAGACGATGATCGGGAAATGGGAGGAGATATTGGATTACCTTCTGGAAGACATAGAATTTAAAAAACTTCCCAAGCGCTATTTTGTCAATTCAGGAAATACCTTAACCTATAATAAATCCAACATAGAATTGGACCTGAGGTGCAATGAATATTTATTGGCAAAGGCTTTGATAGGATTAGCTGGAAAAAATAAATTGCAGGCTGGAATTTTGGAAAGACATTTTCCGGATGCAAGACAAATTGAAAAAATATTATCCTATGGAAACGAAAGAATATAGATTTGAAACTGAAATAAACCCTGAGCAACTGGAAAGCTTCGCAGGAAATCCTTCGAGCTTATTGGACCATATATCAAAAGAAGAACTGGATAAATTAAGCTGGTTTATCTTTGATGTTTTAGGCGATAAAGATGGCAGTCCGGAAGTGGGGAACATACAGGTTTCAAGCTTTAAATATGATACCGAAAAAAATAAGGGTACCTTTCGGATGCAATTTGACATTGACCGAAAGTTTTGCTGTTCGGATATGGGGAGTTGCAGCAATGATTATCTTGATTTCAATTTCAATATCGAAAACAACCTACTTGTTGCAACCGGTAGTTACTTTGATTGGACGTTGAACAATTAATTGAACATATAGACTTTGAAATAATAAATGATAATGGCGATCAGGATCAACATGATCGATAGAATTATCAAGTTAGCTTTCAAAGCAGACCAATCTTTCTGAACAATATTGCTGGCAATTAGGATCAATTTGAAAAGGACACTTAATCCAGCTATGAGATAGAAAAAGTTATAGAAGTTAATCTGAATCTCCATCATACGCGTGAGGGATTAGAAAATTTAACAATTGGTTTTCAATCAAATATACAAATTTTAACATCCAATTACCTAGTAATTAAAGTATTATATCGTATTGGGTAGGGTGGATTAAAAAAGAACAGGTACCTGAAATCCAGATACCTGTTCTTTTATTTTAATATGTTCCTGTTTGTTCAAATGAACGGCGGGGATCTTAGCCAAACACTTCGTTCAACTCTTTAGCAAGTCTTAAACCTGCTTTCAACAAAGCGTTTTCCATTGGATCTTTGAACCTGAAGATATAGTCATAGGATAGCTTGTTGTTTTTGGCAACATCGTCATAAATAATGTTGGCCAATTGATGTGATTCATACAACCAATCTTCAAAAGTTGAATTTGTGTATTGGTTATAGAAGTACTTTTCATAATCCAATACACGGGCATATTCGCTATAAGACCATTTTTCATTATCGACCAAGTCACTATCCCATACGCGGTGTATATTCGATCCCCTACCAAAGAAAGTAACGGCAATTTTATTTCCACCCAGGTCTTCTGCCCTACTCACATGCATGGGTTGATGGGCATCCCCTAATAAATGGACCATAAAATAAAAAGCTTGCTGCCTTTGTTCGATGGACAAATCTCTGTTGGCAACCTCTTTTTTAACTCTTTGGTAAGCCTTGTAAAGGTTTTGTTCCGGTGAATTTTGAAGTTCCACTAAAAATTGCTCGTGGGTCAGGTTCCCTGGGGTATTCAAGAAATGCCAAGATCCAGTCTTCAGGAGAACGGAGTCTGGCGAGGATTTGATGAAATCTGCCCAGTTGGACCAATAAGCAATCTTTTGATGGCCGATCAGTTTCTCAATGTTTCGTTTCGCTTTTTTCGTAAGATGTTGTTCCGCGATTTCAGAAATCACGCGATGTCCAGTCATCCCCCATGCCAATACATGTTGGGATTGCGTTAATAGCATAAAAAATACTAGAATTCTACCTACTAGTTTCATATTCCTAATTATTTAAAAAGTTCAAATCCATATTTAGCTGTCGACCAGAAGCTATCAAGAGCGATAATCCGGGGTTTAAAGAATGATATGAGCGCGGGCCAATCTTCTTTATTAAAGACGCTCAAACCACGGATCTCGATGTAGATACGGGCAGTGTGTTTCCCATATTCATCATAAAAGGAATCGTCCCATATCCATTCTTCCCCTATTTCGGCTTCCAAAATCTTCGCGTATTCCTTAAATTGTTCGAAGAGCAAGTCACGGATCCCGGCATCAGGATTGGCTATTTCAATTCCTATCTGGGCCACCTTATTGGTTGCTTCCATCCTAAAGAACAGGTGCCGAATTCCGGTTTTGTAATTTACCCATGTTACCTTTTCACCGTCCTCACTCGGGATTGGGGCCATGTACTGCCCAAAACTGGTCCAAAAAGACTCCTTTATTTTCTTAGCTTCTTCTCTTGAATACAATTCTTTAATTTTATGCAAAACTAGGAATCTCTTTAAACATTTAGGTGGTTTAACCTGTTTTCCTATAAAATATTTACGATGGACAAAAAGAAAACCCTAATAACCCTGACAGCAGTAGCCCTAGGTTCTGTAATCTATAACTACTTGAAACCCATTAAATCCAATGCCGAGTCTGTTCAAGATTTTGACTTGCAACGATATTTAGGGAAATGGTACGAGATCGCTCGTTTAGACTTTTTTTGGGAGAAAGACCTGAAAAATGTGAGTGCCGAATATAGCCTGAACGATGATGGATCGGTCAGGGTGAAAAATGAAGGCGTGAGCACAGTGAATGGAAAAACAAAAACCAGTATTGGAAAGGCCAAGTATGCAGGTGATGTCAATGAAGGTTCCCTTAAAGTTTCTTTTTTCGGTCCTTTTTATTCTGGTTACCATATTGTCCAATTGGATGAAAACTATGAAGATGCCTTAGTCTTTGGCGACAACCTGGATTATATGTGGATCCTTTCCAGAACAAAAACAATCAGGCCAGAACGGGAAGCCGCTTACCTGAAATATGCAGAAGCTTGTGGTTATGACACTTCGAAATTAAAGTGGACCATTCAGGAGGGTTAAAGATCAAATACTGGTTGTATAATGGCGTAATTTAAGGTTGGGTCCTGCTGGATAACCTTAGCAATTTCTTGTTGATCTGCAGCACTGATTACGTTTCCTAATCCAGCATTAAAAAGACGAATTAAAAAGAGAGCTCCTTCCTCCTTTTCATGGATGTTCAATAATGAACTACCGATATAAAAGTTGAGGATGGAAGCTGCGTAATCACCAAAGAGTTCAAAATCTAGGGCCTTCCTTTTGGATTTCAAATCCTTAAAGTACTTTTCGAAATCTCCCTTGATCATGTCTTGTTGTTTCTCTGTAAGCATAAGGCAAAAATAACAATAGGATTGACAATAAAAAAAGCAGCCCAAGATAATTTGGGCTGCTCCATTTTGGTTTTCAATTATTATTTTCTGACGCTTATCGCAACTCTTCTATCTTTCACGCGGTCTGATTCAGGGGCATCAGCAGGGTATTTAGCAAATTGGGAACCATATCCCTCAGTTGCCATTACTCGATTACCGACCCCTTTTGCATCAAAAGCATTCTTTACTGCGATTGCACGGTCATTTGACAGTTTTTTATTGATGGCTTCATCACCAGTCTTATCGGTATATCCACCAAGCTTAACCTTAGCATCTGGGTATGCATTCAGGATGGCCACCAGATTGTCAAGCTGAACCTGACTTTCCGGGAGGATATTTGCTGTTCCAGTTTCGAAATTTAAATTATCGAAATCAAACCAGCGGTCTTTTAATTCCTCATCCGAAAGGCTCTTATAGTCTGAGTTCAGGAACTGAACCAATTGGTCTTCAATACCACCTTTATAGGCATTGAGTTCGGTATTATTTGGCAAAGTCACCATAATACTTTCCCTCACTACTTCAGCTGGTGTCATCGTCGTGTCTTGGTTAACTACTGAATCAGTAATCAAGGAATCCACATGGGCATCCGATACCGGAGCCTCTTCACGGTTACAACCCTTTCCGAAAAAGAACCATAATAAAAGAAGGATAATCGGAAGGAGTATCCACCACAGGCCTGCGCCTTTCTTACGGTCTTCATCTGCTGGAGGAAGCGCAGCAGGTGGTTCCTCGCGACGGACCCTGGAGGTAGGCACGATTGGATCTTCGACAAGAACATCCCTTGCTGGATCAACAATTGGGTCCACTTCTACCACTTCTTCTTCTGTTACGATGGTTGGTCCTTTTGGTTCTTCACCTAAAATATTCAACGGCAGACCAGCTGGAAGTGCCTTCAGGAAGTTTGAACGATTGTTGTTCAAGTCGGCTTCGATGGAAGTAGTATCCCAGCGTTGGCCATTGCTGGTCAAGGCACCAACCACAGCTGGAATCGCTGCGGAGAATAGGCGAATCAATGTGTTGGTATTCAACCCTAAAAAATTCGCAGTATTGGGTATTACCTGGTCAAAAGTGTTCCCGAAAAGGGAGCTTAAAACGGTTCTCGTGGTATCCCCATCTTGAGGCACATCCTGTACAGGAGGGCTAAACCTCAATACATCTGAAAAATTAAATCCAGAAAAATTTGATTTCAATGTTTCTAGGAGGCTTCCTAGGCCGTGTCCGGCTTTGCGTTGGAAACCTAAGAATAAGGAAGGAATTACAGTTTCGATTCCTGTTTTTGCCTGATCTGGAGAAATGTTTTCCTCGGAGGCAAGAGTACTATAAGTGTGCTCATTGAAGTATTGCTGAGCAAGCTCTAATAAATTGTTTTCCATAACCTGTGTTTATAAGTACAATTGAAGAAACAATCCGTGTAACATTTTGTTTGCAACAAGCTGTTTTTGCCAATTAACATTATCTTAATATGAGAACCTTAGTTTTGTATAAATTAATCCATTTGGTATGAACATTAAATTTTTCAATTTATTCCTCGCCTTATTCTTATTTGTAGGCTCAAGTTTTGCACAGAAACAACCGAAATACATTTTCTTTATGATTGGAGATGGTATGGGTTTGAACCAGGTACAGGCAGCAGAAGTATACAAAAGTTCTCTTGCAGGTAAAAATTCAGTTTCCCCTACTGTTTTCAGTCAATTTCCATTTGCCACGTTCGCAACATCCCATTCCTTATCTCATGGAGTAACAGATTCTGGTGCTGGCGGTACAGCATTGGCTGTTGGTTACAAGACTAAGAACGGTGTTATCGCTATGGACAGTGCAGGTGTGAAGTCCTATAAAAGCATTGCCTACTTGGCGAAAGAAAAAGGAATGAAGGTTGGAATTACGACTTCAGTAAGTATCGACCACGCCACACCGGCTTCTTTCTTTGCCAACCAACCCGATCGCGATATGTATTATGAAATTGGCTTGGATATCATTAAATCTAAATTTGACTTCTTTGCTGGATCAGGGTTTCTAAAACCAACAACTAATGCTAAAAAAGAAGAGGTCGCTTCTATTTTCCCTCAACTGGAAAAAGCAGGTTATAAATTGCTTTATGGTTTGGACGACTATAAGAAAGCCAATAAATCAGATAAACTGATCTTAATGAACAAAAAAGGAACGGACAATGTTTCCTTGAAATATGCGATCGATCAAAAACCAGGAGATTTGAACCTAGCAGAAATCACTTCAGCAGCGATCGAATCCTTAAGCCAAGGAGACAAAGGTTTCTTCCTGATGGTTGAAGGGGGAAAAATTGACTGGGCATGCCATTCCAATGACGGAGCTACTGCTGTACATGAAGTTTGGGATTTCAACAATGCAGTTCAAAAAGCCTTTGAATTCTACCAAAAACATCCAGAAGAAACCTTGATCATCGTTACGGCGGATCATGAGACCGGCGGTATCGGGGTTGGAAACGGAAGCTCTACCCTTCGTTTGAAAAACCTAGAAAACCAAAAGATTTCTCAAGAAGCACTTTCAGCTGCCATCAATGAATTCAGGTCCAAGAATGCGAATGCATCTTGGGATCAACTTAAAGAATTTTTGGGTCAACACCTAGGATTGTGGAAAGCAATCAAGGTAAGTGAAGACGATAATGAAGATCTTCATGAAGCTTACGAAAAAAGCTTTATAGAGCATAAAAATGAAACCAGCAAAAGTCTGTATGCCACCAACGATAAAATCGCATCGTTAGCGATCAAGGCCTTGAACAAAGCGTCATCGATTAGTTGGGCATCAGGTAGCCATTCGGCAGCCTATATCCCAGTGTATGCGATTGGAGTGGGTGCGGAAGCATTCCATCAGAAAATGGACAATGTAGATATCCCGAGAACGGTTTCTAAAGTTGCTGGTTGGCAACATCCATAATAAGTCAAAGAACTTTTTCAATCAATATGGGGGAGTTGATGAATTTCAGCTCCCCTTTTTATATGGGTAATGGACCTGATGCTTATGCACTGGTTTCAGGCTGCAATTTCTTGTTCAATCCCATCGACTCCATCAAAAACATGAGCTTATTAGCCCTGATTTCACAATATTGCTGGGGATTTCCGTTTCCCCCATCAAACTGTTTATAGAAGATCGTCCCTTGGATCAGCCACAGACTCCCCTTCTTACCTCGTTTTTTCATTTGATTGCACATCATATCTCCCCAAACTGCTATCCGATGCCATTGACTTTTTTCATATTGTTCGCCATTCTTCTTGACACCATATTCATTAGTTACCAAGGATATGAAGCAATATGGAATCCCATTGCTGCTGACCTTGATTTCTGCTTCCTGACCTAACCTGCCCAATAGTTGTACTGAATTTTTTATCGTGCTCATGGAAATTTCAATTTTTGATATTTATTTTCTTATTAATCAATTAACTTAGCTAAGTAACTGGTGCAAAATTGACGAAGGGCATCAAGTTTATTCGTATTTCAAACAGTTAAAAACGACTGTAGTCGGTTTTAAACGATTAAAATCATTTATGCCATGGGTATAAGAACATGTAAAGAATGTGAAGAGATATTGCGCGGAAGGACCGACAAAAGGTTTTGCAACGATGGATGCAGAAACGCCTATAATAACAGGGAGAATAGTAGGGATAGCGACCTATTGAAAAAAATCAACAACCAGCTCCGAAAGAACAGAAAGATCCTGAGGATGTTAATTGCTGAGGAGAAAATGCTGAAAACAAACAAAGATAAACTCCTCACGGAAGGTTTCTCCTTGAAATACCATACCCATAGGATAATCACTTCAAAAGGTCAGGAGTATATATTCTGTTATGAATATGGCTATCTGGATCTTGGAAATGATTTTATATTAATTGTCAAGAGCAAGGAAAAGAAGCGCGAGATAAATACATTGGTTTAGGCTAGATAAATGAAAACATAAAAAAGCACCTGTAACCCTTACAAGTGCCTTTACTTAATAATAATATATTTATACCGGAACTTCCATCAATAGGAATTCAGCATTGGTATCCGCTTTAATCTTTACATCTTGTGCTCCTGCAATCCCAAGTCCATCCCTGCTCTGCATCTTCTGTCCTTCCACATCGATCTCTCCATTTAGCACGAAAATATATAGACCATGATCTGGTTTTTTCATGATATATTGGCGTGCATAGCCAGCCTCAAAATCAGCGATATGAAACCATGCATCTTGATGGATCCATACTCCTGCATCATCGGGATCAGGAGAAAGGATCTGTAAGAAATTATTCTTTGCAGCATTAAAGTCGATGCTCTGTTGATCGTAACGGGGTTCTACATGCTGCTTATTTGGAATTACCCAGATCTGAAGGAATTTTACCGGATCAGTCTTGCTGTTATTATATTCGCTATGTTCAATGCCAGTACCTGCACTCATAACCTGGATATCCCCTTTCTTGATGACTGAACCCGTACCCATGCTGTCATTATGCGCCAGTTCGCCTTCTAATGGAATGGAAATAATTTCCATGTTGCTATGGGGATGTTTTCCAAAGCCCATTCCAGCCGCTACGTTGTCATCATTCAAAACACGTAATGCACCGAAGTTCATTCTTTCGGCATTCATATAGCCTCCAAAACTGAACGTATGATTCGATTTCAACCATCCATGATCTGCATGTCCACGGGAGTCCGCTGGGTGATAAAAAAATTTTGCCATGATATTCTCCTCCTTTAATAATTAACACAAAGTTCAGGGATTAAGTTTTGCTGTGCATTGACATAGGGTAAGAAATCAGGTGGAAAGCAAACCTTCATCCCGAAAGCTATAATAGCTCTCATCTGTAATGATAAGATGGTCGTGTACATGGATGTCCATCAATTTGGCCGCCTGTGCTATTTTCTTGGTCAGGGTCCTATCGGCATCACTGGGCCTTAAGGTTCCTGAAGGATGATTATGGGCTAGAATAATGGAGTTAGCCTTGTTCATAAGGGCAAACCTAAGGATGATCCGAACGTCTACAGGGGTAAAGTCGTTGCCTCCCCTGCCGATGAGCTGTTTGTCCAAGACTTTGCAACTGGTATTCAGGAAAATTACCCAAAATTCTTCATGGCTAAGGTCTTCTAAAAGATGTTTTAAAAATTCATAGGCTTTTTTGCTGCTGTTGAGGACAGGTTTTTCCTGTACATCTGACTCTTGCCTCCTTCGACCAAGCTCCAGCGCCGCAATGATACTGATTGCCTTTGCTTCTCCAATCCCCTTAAACTGACAAAGCTCCTTGACATCCATTTTGCTGAGCCTAAATAAGTCGTTGCTGACCGAGCTGAGGAGTCTTTTGCAGAGTTCAACTGCTGTTTCATGTCTTGAACCGGAACCAATGAGGATGGCTAGAAGTTCGGCATCGGTTACTGCCCTTCTACCCTGTTCAAGTAGTTTTTCGCGCGGTCGATCCGATTCTGCCCAATCCCGAATGACTAATTTTTGCATATATATTATGAAAATTTTATTTCTTTAAAGTAAAGATAGGGATTGTAAACGACAGCTTAAAAACTGGGATTCAACATCTTAATGTACAATCTTTAGAATTTACGCAGAAACCTTATCTTTGTAGGCTATTACAACATTAAGGACAGAAATAATGAGCAAAGCGATTATCAAAACAGAAAAAGGCGACATGACTGTGCAGTTTTACACAGAAGATGCTCCAAATACAGTAGCGAACTTCATTAAGTTAGCTAAATCAGGATATTATGATGGTTTAACATTTCACAGAGTTATTCCTGATTTCGTAATTCAAGGCGGATGTCCAAATACACGCGAAGGTGCAACAGGAATGCCGGGCACAGGTGGTCCGGGATACAAGATCGATTGTGAATTGGACGGTGGAAACCAACACCATGACCGTGGTGTTCTTTCAATGGCTCACGCTGGAAGAAACACTGGTGGATCACAATTCTTCATTTGCCACAGCCGTAACAATACAGCTCACCTAGACCGCAACCACACTTGTTTTGGAAAAGTAATCGAGAACGTTGATGTTGTTGATGATATCCGTCAAGGTGATCGTATTTTAGGAGTAGAAATTATTGAAGATTAATTCTTATATAAGAAGCAAAAAATGAATTTAAGAGGATTAGTGTCAGTTACTGGCAAACCAGGATTATTTAAATTGATCGGTCAAAACAAAGGTGGATTCGTTCTTGAATCGCTAGATGGCAGTAAAATCAAATCGGTAGTGAATCTATCGACTACCAAAATGGCTACGCTAGAAGACATCACTATTTATGGTGAGGACGAGGAAATCCGTCTATTGGACGTGTTTGAGACCATCAAATCAAACGGAGGCAACACGCCAGATGTAAAAGCTGACGGAAACACTTTGCGTGAGTATTTTAGAGAGGTAGCTCCTAATCATGACGAAGCAAGAGTTTACTCTTCTGATATCAAAAAGATCATTACTTGGTACAATATCATCAAAGAACTTCCTTTGTTTGAAGAAGAAGCTCCAGAGCCTCTAGCATAAATTGACCAACATATAAAAAAAAACCTATCCTAGATATTTTTTAGGATAGGTTTTTTTATATCCTTATATTTAAGAATTGGTGATTTTCATCTATTACATTCAAGTAAATTCCATAAATATGAGCAGCGAAAAACCCATTTCTTCTACCAATTTGAATCAATGCTATCAGGAATTCTGGCATTGGTTCGAAGCCCGAGCCAAGGAATTCTATCAAGTCATCAAATCGGGAAAAGATGTTGAAGAAAAGTTTATCAACATCTTTGCACCTGAGTTGGATAGAGTGGAACCAAAAGTGTTTTTCTTGGTTGGAATGGACAAAGATAAAAAGGCCGAACTGGTTTTTACGCCTGATGGCATCATCAAGAATGTGCTGTGGGCAGAAAAGATCGTGGAAGCTGCCCCAGACATCGAAAACTGGAAATTTACTGCCCTGAAACCCGAATCCAACAATGAGGATTTTGCGATCCGCATGCATGACCTACATTTTGATAAGGAGAACATAAAGTTCTATCCCATCCTTCACGATAATTATCCCGACAAAATAGACCTGATGTTTGTTTATGATCCCTATCATGAGGAATCTAGAGAAGAGATCCTGAATGGCATCTTTATTTTTCTGGACAACTATTTAGGCGAGGAAACCATGATCCAATGCATTGATAAGATCGATGTACGAGGTCCTCAAAACCTACAGGAGGAATTGATTCCCTTGAACAAGTTGGTTGATTACATCAATTGGCGGGAGAAGGAGTTTGTAGAGAAGTACCAGGATGTAAGACATGATTCCAGCGATGACCGCTTCTCGGGATTTGAAGGAACGGTAGAAGGCGGCAAAACCATTTTGTCAACCATCAACACCTCGGTCTTAGACTGGGACCATAAAGCATCCCATCCATGGATTTTGGTGATCATGAATGCCTATGATTCGGAAACAGACGCTGGCTTTCCAAGTCCGGAAACCTATGAGGACATATCCAGGTTTGAAGAAGACCTGGAGGAAGAACTCCCTAGCAGGGATGGTTATATCTTCTTGGGATCGGAGACTGTGGATGGATTAAGGGAAACTTTCATTGCCTGTAGGGAATTCCGCAAGGCCACGGAGGTCATGGAGCGATTGCTGATCAAATATCATGACCAACTCAATCTTTCATTCGATTTCTTCAAGGACAAATATTGGCAGTCCTTTGAGCGTTATAAAATGGTTTAATCCAAATATGGTACCATGAACACATTCTCCATCCGTCGATACCAGCCCGTAGACTTCCAAGAGGTCATCGGTGTTTTCAACAGCAATGTTCCGGATTTCTTTGACCCTAGCGAGACGCAGGACCTCTTCCATTATCTGGAACAAGAGATAGAAGATTATTTTGTAGTCATCAAAGATGCCCAGATAGTTGGTGCTGGAGGGATCAATTACGATGAAGATCAAATCACGGCGCGTCTAAGTTGGGATTTCCTAGATAAGACCTTGCAGCAAAATGGAGCAGGGACTTTATTGACCCAACATCGAATCCTGCATGTTCAGCAAATGCCCCATATCCAAAGATTGATTGTAAGGACTTCACAAATGGCCGAGGGATTTTATCAAAAGATGGGCTTTCAGGTCAAAGAAAGAGTTCCCGATTATTGGGCTAAAGGTTTTGATATGGTCCTGATGGAATACCAAGGCTAGTGGTTTGTAAAAAAGGCAATTATTTAGCTTTATTTCATCTTTGAATTCTCCATGAGAAACTTTCTTCTATTTTCGTCAATTGCATACTATAGAGCTGTGTAACAAAAGATACAGAGCAACATAATATTAATCTACACTTTTGTGCTATTCTTTGTAAGAAATAAAGAGTAGCGTTCTTAAAAAATCACTCAATGGAAACATCTTTAGATCAGAACTTCTGGAATGAGCGTTGGGAAAACCAACAGACAGGTTGGGATATTGGCTATGCCTCTACTCCTATTGTAACCTTCATGGACAGTTATCCTAACAAGGATGCGAAAATATTGATCCCTGGATGTGGGAATGCCTATGAAGCTGCCTACCTCTTGGAACAAGGTTTCACTGATTTAACCTTGATCGATATTGCTCCAAAGGCTATTGAAAAGGTACGGGAAAGATTTAAGGATCAAGCAAACATTGAGATCATATTAGGTGATTTCTTTCAACATGAAGGGGAGTATGACCTGATGCTAGAACAAACATTTTTCTGTGCATTGGAGCCAAAGCTTCGTCCGGATTATGTAAAAAAAGCACATTTGCTTTTGGGATCTGAAGGAAAGATTGCAGGGGTTTTATTTGGAATTGAATTCGAAAAGCAAGGTCCTCCATTTGGTGGGTCTGCTGAAGAATACAGCAAGCTTTTTGAGCCTTATTTCAAACTTGAGAAGATGGAACTTTGCTACAATAGCATTGTGCCAAGAAAAGGATCGGAATTATTTATAAAATTGGAGAGAAAAAATGGATAAAGTTAAGATTTATTTGTCCCAATGGAATGTGATGCGGGTATTGCGATTGGTCATGGGTATCCTCATTATAATCCAAGGGGTTAAAGCAGAGATGTGGCTAATAGCCGGCTTAGGCGTACTATTTACGATTTTACCCTTGATGAATATTGGGGGATGTTCGGTAAATGGCTCTTGCCAAGTACCACCTAGAGAAAGAAGATAGTGATCTTCAAAAATAAAATAGCAAGGTATAATTAATAATAGTTAGTGACTATAGGCTCAGGTTCCCAACCTGGGCCTTCACTTTTACCGAGCTTTCGCTTTCTGATTTTTTTCCCTAGCTTTGTAAATATCACATGATGACGAAGATAGTTTACATAATCTGTTTCACACTCATTGCCTTGATCAGCCCCAAGCTTACATTTGCTTGTACGGAACATCAGGAAAAGATCGCTGTGGAAACAAATTGTGAAACTGACCAACATCATACTGCTGATGAGCATAGTTGTTGCGACACTGAAGCCCACGATCAACCTGAGAGCAATAAAGACAACAGTAACTGTGGCGATAGCACCTGCTGCTGTCCAATGATGGCAAACCATAGCTGTTGCCTCTATTCCAACCCTTCATTTGAATTTCACTTCCATATCCCTACTCATAGGGAAAAGATATCTACATTATTGGTTTTTCAAGAAACCACCGGATATTCTTCGATTTTCATCCCTCCCAAAATAGTTTAATACAAGCTACAAAAACCTATTGGTTTTAGAATTTATTGGCAAATCAGGTTTGCCAGGTTATTTATATGTATTAAAAAATTAAAAGATGAAAAAGATATTCTTAATCTTAGGCCTTATCCTGGGCTTAGGTATAAATGCTAGTATAGCTCAAATCAACAATGCAAAAACAGTAACGGTAGCCGTAAACGGCAATTGCGGAATGTGCAAAAAGACTATTGAAACGAATGGTTCGGAAGGCAAAATCGCAAAAGTAACATGGGACACCAAACAGAAACAAGCCGAAATCACCTTTGATACAACAAAGACCAGTGAGGAAGCTGTTTTGAAGAAAATTGCCCAGGCGGGATATGACAATGCGCAATTCAGGTCACCAGACGATGTATATGCCAACCTGCACGAATGTTGCAGATACGACAGAAACCACGAGGTGAAAGGTGGGCCACATGCTCAGATGAACCACAATAACATGCCTAAGGCAGCTGCTCAGCATGAAGATGCAGGCCAAGCTAAAGGGCTAGCGCCTGTATTCCAAAATTATCTGACCTTGAAGGATGCCTTAGTGAGCAGTGACCAGAAAAAAGCAGCGATTGCTGCCGAGAAGCTAGGCCAAAGCATTCTAAAAGTAGACATGAAAGCACTTGCAGACAATGAACACAAGCAATGGATGAAAGTGAAAGGAAGCTTGGAAAAGGCATCTACAGCAATTTCAAAGGATGGCAAACTGGAAAGCCAAAGAAATACTTTCATGGCCCTTTCCAACCATATGTATGAATTGGCCAAACCTTCAAAAGCAAGTGAAGGCCTTTATTGGCAATATTGCCCGATGGCAAACAACAATAAAGGTGCACATTGGCTAAGCAATGAGGAGGCAATTAAAAACCCTTATTACGGATCTAAAATGATGAGCTGCGGCGAGGTAAAGGAAAAAATCTAAAACCATTGCTGTAAATCTATTATTTAAACACGTAAGAGGTATTCATGAGAGAACAAATCAAATACATATTGATCTGTACATTTTTGCTATGCTCAACAGTTGGTTTTTCCCAAAAAGTTGTGCGTTACGACCTGAATGTAACAGACAGCATGGTAAACTATGCAGGTAAGGATCGTAGGGCGGTGGCAGTGAATGGCATGATCCCTATGCCTACATTGACCTTTACTGAAGGTGATACTGCAGAAATCCATGTACACAACAAACTCAAGGAAGGGACTTCCCTACACTGGCATGGCGTCTATTTACCGAACAAGGAAGATGGAGTTCCTTTTTTGACTCAGATGCCGATCGCTCCAAACAGCAGCTTTACCTATCGGTTTCCGATCATCCAAGACGGGACCCATTGGTACCATAGCCATTCCGGTATGCAGGAGCAGATCGGTATGTACGGTGCGATGATCCTGAAAAAAAGACCTGAGGACCCCAATTTTAGAAAAGGGATAGATGACCTTCCTGAAATCCCGATTGTATTAAGCGAGTGGACCAATATGGACCCCGATAATGTGCACCGAATGCTCCACAATGCCAACGACTGGTTTGCCATCAAGAAGAATGCAACCCAAAGTTATGCAGAGGCAATCAAGGAGGGCCATTTTAAAACCAAGCTTACCAACGAATGGAAGCGCATGCTGGCCATGGATGTCAGTGATGTGTATTATGACCGTTTCTTGTTGAATGGTACATCAGAGCAGACATATTCGCAGTTCAAAGCTGGGGATAAGGTAAGGCTGAGAGTTATCAATGCCGGTGCTTCCTCCTATTTCTGGCTGACTTATGCCGGTGGGAAAATCACGGTGGTAGCCAATGATGGCAATGATGTAGAACCAGTCGAAGTCGACCGTTTGATTGTCGGAGTTTCAGAAACCTATGATATCGTTGTGACCATTCCGGAAGATGGCTTCGCCTATGAATTTATGGCAACTCCTGAAGACAGGACCAATCATGTTTCCATGTATTTGGGTTCCGGTGTAAAGCAATTGGTCAGTCCTTTACCGAAGTTGAAATACTTCGAAGGAATGAAGATGATGAACGACATGATGAAAATGAATGGCGACCTCGACGATATGGGGATGAAGATGAGCCTGCAGAAAATGGACATGAATACCGTCATGTATCCTGAGATCCAAGATCAGAAAGGACATCAAGATCATCAAAACCATGGAGCCCAGGACAGCTCTTCCCACAAGGAAGATCATTCCATGCATGATATGGGAAATAAGGAGGAACAAGCAACCAGGCATGACCATTCCAAAATGGAAGCTATGGACCATAGTCAACATGCTAGTTCCGATATCGTGACCTTAAACTATGGTATGCTTCGATCTCCTACGAAGACAACCCTGCCAAAAGATGCCCCAATTAGGGAAATGAAGTTTGAGTTGACAGGTAACATGAACCGATATGTTTGGAGCATGGACAATAAAGTTCTTGCCGAAAGCGACAAAATCCTCATAAAGGAAGGCGAAATCCTAAGGATCATCCTGTACAACAATTCAATGATGCGACACCCCATGCACCTGCATGGACATGACTTTAGGGTAATCAATGGTCAGGGAGATTATGCGCCATTAAAGAATGTCTTGGATATTATGCCTATGGAAACAGATACCATTGAATTCCTATCCAATGTGGAAGGGGATTGGTTCTTCCATTGCCATATCCTTTACCATATGATGGCAGGGATGAACCGCGTGTTCAGCACCGAAGACCAACAGCCAAATCCATATCTGCCAAATAAAGCATGGGCATATCGCGAATTGCAAAAAGAAAGCAACATGAAGCACTTCATGATCCAAAATGATTTTGCGACCAATGGAAACGATGGCGAATTGATGTTGCACAACACCCGATATAGCCTCACTACCGAATGGCGATTAGGCTATTCTGATATGCACGGCTATGAGGTCGAAACCCATCTAGGCCGATACATTGGAAAGATGCAATGGTTCATGCCTTTTATCGGTTTTGACTATCGCTATAGGAGAATGGACAAACATGGTCCAGAAAAGAACATCTTCGGACAGCGGAACAGCAAAAACGAAAGAGCTTTACTCTCTGCCGGTTTTACCTATATGCTGCCTATGTTGGTGAGATTCCAGGCCGAAGTATACCATGATGGAAATGTCCGATTGCAATTGATGCGTGAGGACATACCAGTAACCAAAAGATTAAGAGCCGGAGTGATGGTCAACTCCGATCTAGAATACATGGGCGACCTGCGTTATATCCTGACCAAGAATTTAGGGGTCCGAACCCATTATGATTCGGACATGGGATTTGGAGTAGGATTGTCGGTTAACTATTAAAAGCAACAAGGGTAGAACAACATGTTCTACCCTTGTTTATTTATCGATGGAAATATTAATCTTCCAGGTAACCGAATTTGCCAGTTTGAAAATCACGGAACGCTTGTTTGATCTCATCCTCGGTATTCATGACAAATGGACCATAAGCTGCGATGGGCTCATTGATCGGTTCGCCACTCAAAACCAAGACTAATGCATCCTCGGCAGCTTCCAACTCGATCTTTTCACCCTTGTTTGCAAACAAAACAAAATGATCGCTTGCAACATCCTGTCCATTGACCTTGACAGAGCCTTCTAGAACTAACAATCCCGTATTAAAGTTCTCTGGAAATTCAAAATCTACTTTAGCCGTGGCCTTCAACTTAGCATTGAATAAGTTCACAGGCGAAAAGGTACTCGCAGCACCCTTGGTTCCTTGGTATTCACCCGCCACAACCTCAATATATCCTAAGCCACCATCTATATCAACCTTTGGGATGTTCTTATTTTCCAAAGCCTGATATTTTGGTGTCGACATCTTATGTGCAGCTGGAAGGTTTACCCATAATTGCACCATTTGAAATTCACCACCATTCTTGCTCCATTCCGATTCATGGAATTCTTTATGCAATACACCAGAAGCAGCGGTCATCCATTGTACATCACCCTCACCGATAATTCCACCACCGCCACTGCTGTCCGCATGCTCTACCCTGCCCTTATAGGCTAAGGTCACCGTTTCAAATCCACGGTGTGGATGCACTCCTACCCCTTTTGGGATTTCACTCGCTGGAAAGTTATATTTTGAGTTATAATCAAATACAATAAATGGATCCATTCTCTGCATTGGAATAGCAGAAGGAATAAAACTATGCACTCTAAAACCATCCCCGACAAAATGTGGCATTCCAGGTTTAATAATCCTTTCAATTTGTTTTTCTTTCATGGTATTCTCCTTATTAGTAATACAAAGTTAACCCTTCCTTAACCGGAAAGCGTTGACCTATGGTAATAAGTAAAGCAAAAAAATAAGGCCTTGCTAACAAGGCCTTTCCAAATAAAACTAAGAAATCTTTATAGGTTTTCTAACCTATTAAATTTGTCTTTTATAACCTGGCTTATCCATCGCTTTGTCCAGTGACATTGGCCCTGAACCTACGATCAAGAAATAGATAAGGAGTAAAAGTACCACTAGGGACAACCAAAATTCCGAATTCAAAAAGCTGAATCCATTCGTAATGTTCACAAAGAATACCGCTCCTATCAGGATGGGAATCTGTAGAGCTACCGCCAATCGGGTACAAAGTCCCAATGCGATGAATATCCCGCCAACAAGGTGGGCAAACACCACATAGTGAACTGCACTCCAAATGGATAATTGAAAATGTGTCTTCTCGATCAAAGTAGCGACTGAATCACGATCCATAATAAAGCTTATTCCTTTTGCAAAGATCAGAATCCCGAGAACAATCCTCATAAAATCGATCCATCTCGGATGATGGGCATCTCCCCAATGTTCAATGCGTTGAATTAGGTTCATAACAACCTCCTTTTTAACTGGTTATAAAACTAAAACGCAGATAAAGACCTTGATATTATGTATTTAATAATTTTTTGTAAAATAATTAGCAAACCTCGCTTTTCCCTAAAATCAATAAACCTCTCGAAACCTTCCAGAAAACTAATTAATGGATTTATTGTTCATTAAAGTAGAAAAGATATTTATGGCAAAATTCACCAAGTATTTCATTAAAAGAATAGATAGCCCCTTTTGGGCTTTTGCGATTCATGATGGACAGCAGATCGATCCTTTTATTGACCCATATATCAATCTCAATGAAAGTGAAAGACTGCGTGAGGAGGATCCATTTACAGCTGTCATGGCTGAATTACCTATGAATCAATTTATCGTCGGCTCCTCACGGTTCCAACTTGATCTCAACCGAAAGATTGAAGATTCGGTATATCTGCGTCCCGATCAAGCTTGGGGACTGCAGGTCTGGAAAGACAGCCTTCCCGAAAATATTGTTACAGAACTCTACCTAGACCATAAAAACATCTATCAGGAAATTGAAGAGCAGATCCAAGAGACCATCGACCAATATGGCTATTTTGTAGTGTATGATATCCATAGCTATAATGCCAAGCGCAATGGATCTGAGGAAGAAGTTGACACCGAAATCAATCCGCAAATCAACCTTGGAACAGCCTATGTCGACCCAAAGTGGCAACCCCTGATTGATCAGTTAATGGGTTTCATCAGCAAGGATAGCTTGTACGATGGACCGATTGATATTCGAGAAAACATTAAATTTAAGGGAGGATACCTATCCCAGTTGATCAACAAAAAATTCGGAGCATATGGCTGTGTCCTATCCATCGAATTCCGAAAGGATTTTATGGACGAGTGGACCGGTGCTCCTGACCTTCCAAGGGTAGTCTCCTGCAAACAACTTCTAATGAATTCAATCCAGGTCTTAAAACAGTACTTTAAAAATGATTCAAGATAAGAACAAACCCCTTTTAAGAATCTTAAACGCTATCAATAAGCGGAATGCAGTCCATTATCAGATTCCCAACGTAGGCAAGTTCATCTTCAACAAAATTGTTCCCTATATCTTTATTTACAGAGTGCCCAGTGCAGAAAAGAGGGACAAGATGTTGGTGGATCTCGCCAAAACGGAAAATGCCAGCATTGTCTGTCGGTCCAAGGAATTTGATCTGGAGGAATGGATTAAACCTATATCCCAGCGGCTGGCTGAAGAGTTTGGCGCATGTCTGTTAGTCGAGGCATGGACTGCTGAACCGGGACAGAAGGAGGATATCATGGTCCATGTGGGGCAAAAGGATATGCTGCCGCTGGCTGAATATTTTCAGAAGAACATCAAAAAGGAAGCCCGTGAAATCAATGTTTCCCTGGCGAAGGATCTTAATATCCCTCAACCTTTGGATGTTTCAGCTCTGTTCAGCAAGAAAGAATTACAGAACAAGCAGATTCTCTATATGGGGCTTTCCATAAAACAGAATTATATTGAAGATGAGGATCAGGTCTTACCGATCTTGATGCGCTTATATCGCGAAACTCTAGCGAAGTCCCTTTCCCGATTGTTCTTTGAGTTCCTGCGCGTCTACACCCATCTCAATGCCACAGCACAAAGGCTCAACTTCCATCAGGAACTCACGCCCTTGATGATCGATATCGATAAATCATTGGCCCAGGAAAGCACCAAATTCGACTTTCTCTTGATGGTGACTCCATTGAATGCGCATGAAGCCTGGTTACAGTTCAAAAAAGACAAGTACTGGAAAACACCCAAGTTCCTCTATAGGCCCATGCACATTGACCCCGACTTGGTCAAGCGGAGACTGTACAATCTTCGAATAGAAGATATTTACGATCCTACCATGGCCTATATCTTTCGGGATAAGCGGACCGAATTGGACTCTATGGTCAGCATGATTGCCGATCGTGGCAAGGAGGACTTCCTGCACGGCAGTCTACAGGTCTTTGGCAACGTCTCAGAGAAACTATACAAGTCAGCTATGGCCATCCTGATGGTCACGGAACCCGAAGAACCGATCAAAAAAAGCGATGACTATATCAGTGCAAATGAGTTTGCAAAACTGGCAAGGGATGAAATCAAGTTTTTACAGAGGCAGAACCAGGAATTCAACAGTCCTGTCCGAGTCCGTGAGGATATCTCTGGCGTGATGGTCAACCGCGGCGTTCTGAACATCAGCAAGGAATATAGACTGACCCGCAAGCGGGCTGAAGCCTTGATCCAGCATGAGATCGGAACCCATGTGGTCACTTATTTCAATGGACGACAGCAACCGTTGAGCATCTTCAGCTTAGGTGTTCCCGGCTATGAAGAACTGCAGGAAGGACTTGCCGTATTGGCGGAATACATTGTAGGCGGATTGAACAATGATCGCTTGCGCATCATTGCAGCACGTGTTATTGCCGTGCAGAACATGCTTTTGGGAAATTCATTTATCGACACCTTCAACATGCTCGTTGAACAATATAGTTTTCAGCCCGAAACGGCCTTTCAGATCGTCATGCGCGTTTATCGGGGTGGTGGCCTGACCAAGGATGCCCTTTACCTGAAAGGGATTATGGAGCTGCTGAATTACCTGAAGGATGGCAACAATGTACACCTGCTCATGATGGGAAAAATCCGAAAGGATTACCTGCCCATTATCAAGGATCTCCTCCAAAAGGAAATCTTGATCCCCCCTGCTATCACACCACGCTACCTCTTCCCAGAGTTCAGTCCACAATGGAAGGACGTGAAAAGGAAAGGCAGCATTTTTAAATTAATTCAATAAGAAATTTTTTCAACAACATATATGAAAATAGCGATCTTAATCAACCAGTCTCACAAAGAAGAGGAAAAATTCACGACGACCATGCTGGCCCTCAAAGCCCTTGAAAGAGGACATTCCGTTCTTTACATTGGCTTGGCAGATTTTGTTTATGAAGATGAACAGACCGTATTGGCGCATTGCCGCGTCATTAACCCCGAACATGGCCTCAGCAATGGAGCAGATTTTGTAAAACACCTGAAAGATGCTGAAAAGACCTTGGTCGATTTAGGCGAGATCGATGTCCTTTGGCTTAGGTTTGACCCTACCCTGGACATGCTCAATAGACCTTGGGCCGCAGCAGCGGGAATCCAGTTTGCACAGATCGTCAAAAGGAATGGTCGCTATGTTATCAATGACCCTGATTATTTGGTCCAAGCCAACAACAAACTCTATCTGGAGAATTTTCCAAAATCCGTTCGTCCCAAAACCTTGGTCACCAGAAACCACGACGATGTCCTTCGTTTCTTGGAGGAGCAAAAGGATAAGATCATCCTTAAACCCTTAAAAGGTTCCGGAGGCAAAAATGTCTTTATGATCGACTATAAAGAACGCCAAAACCTAAAACAAACCGTAGAGGCCATTGCTAGGGACGGTTATGTCATTGCACAGGAATACCTTCCTGAAGCAAAAAAAGGCGATATTAGATTCTTTATGATGGATGGCGAACCATTGATCGTCGATGGAAAGTATGCCGCAGTCAGGAGAGTCCAAAAAGAAGATGAAATCCGTAGCAATATCCACCAAGGGGCTAAACCGGAAGAAGCTATCATTGATGAAAATATCCTGAACCTCGTTGGCAAGGTATCCCAACAGCTTAAAGATGATAACATGTACCTAGTTGGTTTAGATATCGTTGGCGACAAGATCATGGAGGTGAATGTATTCAGCCCAGGTGCTTTATACCATGCTTCACAAATTTTAAAGAAGGACTTTGCAAATGCCATCATCATGGATTTAGAGAAAAAGGTCAAGGATTTTTACAATAAATAATTGATGAAGAAGCTTTCAAAATGGAGCCTTTTACTTGTGGTCATAACGGCCATCAACCAAGCTGAGGCTTCACAGGTAGCTTTAAGGGATACCATTCAGGTAGATAGCGCATTTACAGACCTGCTGCTGCCAGAAAACCCTATTGGGATATCAGGAGCAGATGGAAGCATTTCAATAGATCTAGGCCAAGGAAAATCGCTCTTCCTCTGGGGAGACTCTTTCCTTGGCCCTATCAAAGATAATATCAGGCAGCAGCCATCAAAGTTTATCTTAGGGAATACCGCAACGCTCATGAGCAAGGATTCCATCAGAAGCCTATATTCCGGAAATTTTGATCAACCCAGTTCCTTTATTGATGTGAAGGAAGAAGAAAAAGGCAAGTACTGGTATTGGCCAGGAGATGCAATAATCTACAAGGAAAAGCTACTGGTATTTATGGCCAAATACAGCAAGAAAGCTAACGAGAAAGGACCATTTGCCTTTCAATATGAAGGCTGTGATTTCCTGTTGCTGGACCCTGTGAACTATAACATTCTAGATCGTTCTCCATTTATTGCAGGCAGTAACCCAATTCATTATGGACATGCCATCCTCCGAAAAGATAATGTGCTCTATATCTATGGTTCGAAAGCAGACAACAAAAACTTCAGGTCGGAATTGCATGTTATGCGAGCTCGCATAAAAGGGAGCAGATTAGAAAAATTAGAATATTGGAATGGTAGCAATTGGGTAAAAGAAGCTGATAAAAGCCAAGCCATCAAGGGCATAAACAGTATGGTTTCCGAGCAATTCAGTGTTCTGGAGCTCAATGGCAAGATTGTATTGATCAACCAAGATCGCTATCAGATACCTGGAAAGATCCTTTCCTATACCGCTGATAATTTCCAAGGACCATTTGCACAGGAGAAACTGCTCTATCAAATCAATGAACCCGAACTTAAATCAGATAGCCTATTCACCTACAATGCCATGTTCCATCCTCAGATCAGGAAAAACAACAGCGTATTGGTCAGTTATAACGTCAATACCTACAGTGAAAGACTATGGTGGAAGAAAGCCTCCGTTTACCGCCCAAGATTTATCTGGATTCCTATAGACAGCATCTTCAATTGATTATTTTTCAATAACCCTTTCCTCCTCAGTTAGTGGCGCGGGGGGGATTTCACTGACATTCCTTTCTATCTCTTTTAATTCTACATGAACCGCATATTCCGATGGTTCAATACTGATGCCATGGAACGTAGCAAACTCTCGGGTAAATATGGCTCCAAAATAAAGGATGGCGGCCGTATAGTACACCCATAACAAGATCAAGACAATGGATGCCGCAGTACCATAGGTAGACTCCGTGTCGGATGATTGTAGATAAAAACCAATTCCAAAACGGCCAATAGCGAACAATATAGCTGTAAAAAGGGCTCCTGCCTTTACAGGCCTCCAGCTGATGGTCACATCGGGTAGCACCTTAAAGATCACGGCAAAGAGGATAAAAGTGATACCGAAGGTCAATGCAAAATTGATTAAATCCATCACATAGACCGTCATATCCGGGAAAAATCGTAATAACCTATCGGTAAAGGCCAGGATAATACCATTGACAACCAAAGTCACGACCAATAAGAATCCCAATCCAATGATCAAGGAAGAAGAAAGCAAACGGTCCATAATCATCTTTAACCAGCCCTTTTTGGGTTTAGCCTTGACATGCCAAATCTTATTGATGGAGTTTTGCATATCCCCAAATACTGTGGTGGCACCGATGATCAAGGTCACGATACTGACGATAAGGGCCAGATTAGATTTACCAGAAAGACTCAGGTTCTTGATGACGTCCTGAATCTGACGGGCAGCGGTCAGCCCAACAAGCTCATTCAACTCTGAAAACAACTTACCTTTGATGGCATCCTCTCCATAAAAGATCCCTGCCAGGGAAATCATCAAAACCAATATGGGACCAAGTGAAAATATCGTATAATAAGCTAGTGAAGCGCTGTATTTCATACTGTCCTCATTCATAAATCCCATGACAGTATTCTTTAATATTTGAAATGTATCCTTAAAAAATCCTTTGCTTTCTTGTTTTTCCATAAATTATCGTTGCTCTCTATCTGTTAGAAACATCCATCAAATTAAAATGTTTGCTTATGCAATCAACAATTGTTCCGAACATAAAGCTGCCTCTCTTGTTCTAAGCATAGAAACAATTAATACACAGATCATGAGCAAACAGAAAGAAACAAGACCTGAAGAATTAGAAAAAGACAAACCTGAACAACCAAGGGAGGACAACGAAAAAGTACAATCGGATACCGGAAAGCGTCCGGAAGGTGATACCAATCCGCTCCCTCCTAACCCCAATAAGGTCGATGACCACGATGGCGATTAAAAGAAAACGGAAAAAATTAAACGGCCTGTATCCTTGCGGATTCAGGCCGTTAGCATAATAGTTAGTGTGTGTGATCTTTAAATATCTCGACCCAAAAAATCGATTTCAAATTTAATTCGATTCGTTGGAGGAATTTGCTTTGTACCAAGTACGGTAAATTTCACGAGAGAAGGATATATTTCTAAAAAAAGTAAAGGTTTTATCGGTCTCAAAAAACCATAAATCTGTCTTAAAACCACAAAAAACAATGATTTTACCAGAAATAAATTACATGTTTAACCACCTGCTTTTCCGTCGATTTCCATCAATTTCTAATCCATTTCCAGCAAAAATGGACGCTAAAATTTACCTATTATCAATAAAAAAGGCCTGAAACGAATTCCAGGCCTTTGGTATTTAGAAAATTAATTGTTCAAGTTTAGTTATGCTTAACTTCCATTTCGTCAACATAATGTTCGTTTGGAACATAATCCGCTTCCATCAATTCAGCATAATCCGTTTTTTCTTTCTTACCCCAACGACGACCGAAACCATCGAAGATCGAGTAAACTACCGGCACGACAACTAAGGTCAATAATAGAGACGATAAAAGTCCCCCGATAATTACAATCGCTAAACCTCTGTTGGTATCCGCACCATCACCTGTCGCCAATGCAATCGGGATCATACCGAAAACCATCGCGATGGTTGTCATCAAGATCGGACGTAGACGGGCATGGTTGGCAGCAACCAAAGCGTCATGTGTACTGTCCCCATGTTCTTTTCTATGGTTGGCAAAGTCAACCAATAGGATCGCATTCTTCGCCACCAAACCGATCAACATGATAATACCCAAGATGGTAAAGATGTTCAAGGTCTGGTTCGTTAATGCTAGCAACAATAACGCTCCGATGAATGACAATGGAATCGAGAACAATACCACAAATGGAGTAGAGAAACTATCGTAAAGAGCAACCATAACCAAGTACACCAATAAGATGGATGCAATCAAAGCTACTCCTAAGGTACCGAAACCTTCAGTTTGACTTTCCATGTTACCACCCCATACATATACTACACCAGGCTTACGCTCCAACTTAGAGAATCCTTCTTCCCATTCAGCAGCTACGGTACCCATTGGGCGACCAACTACCGAACCTTGGATAGATACCGCCGGTGATTTATCACGACGTTCCAATAATGTTGGTCCTGATCCGTAACCTACGGTTGCAAACTGATCCAGTGAAATGGTAGCCCCTTGATTATTGATAAACTTCAAGGTTCTCACATCATTGATATTTGCTCTTCCACTCTCAGCGAAACGGATATTGATATCATATTCGTTATCACCTGCACGGAATTTATTGTCCGTGTTACCCGAGAATGCTGTCTGCATGGTCATACCTACAGTAGCCACATTCAATCCAAGTGAAGTCATCTTATCACGGTCCACTTGAACACGGATCTCAGGGTTACCATCTTCCGAAGTCAATTTCACACCTGTAGCTCCAGGGATATTGCGTAAAATCTCTTCCGCCTTGATCGCAAACTCACGTGCATCTTCCAAATCTGAACCCATTACGGTCAATTTCAAAGGTGCCTGCTCTGCTCCCATCAAGCCCATGTTTACGGCCGTAACTTTGGAACCGATCAATTTATTCTCCAACTCACGTTTCAAACGAGCTGAATAAACCTTCGAACTTTCTGTATAGGTATCTTTTAAGATCACGTGGATCTCTGACTTATAGCGTGAACCTGCTGTAGACATTACCCCATCAGAGGATTGACCTACTGTGGTAATGATACTTTCCACTTCTGGTTTAGACTCGATAATCGATTCTGCTTTTTGTGTCAGGAAGTTGGTTTTCTCCAAAGACGCATCCTTCTCCAATTCCAACTGGATCATGAATTCTCCCTTATCTGATGCCGGGAAGAAGTCAGTACCGATATATCCAAGTCCTACCAATGCGAATGAACCGAAGAATAGAACCAAAGCGATAAACAAGGTTGCCAATTTGGTTTTCCAGTTTTTCAAACACCATTCAAGGATACCTGTGATCCAGTGCGTGAATGCTGTCAATCCTGCTTCAAAACCATGTACAATCTTTCCGATAAAGGAATTAGGATTGATATGCTCTAATTTTCCGAAACGTGAATACAACCAAGGCACCACGGTAAAGGAAACCAATAAGGATAATAAGGTCGAAATAATTACCGTCACACAGAACTGTGCTAGGATGTTAGCTACCAAACCGGTTGACATCGCAATAGGCAAGAATACCACCACGATAACCAAGGTAATCGCCGATACGGTAAATCCAATCTCTTTTGCTCCATCATAAGCTGCACGAACCTTATTCTTACCCATCTCCATATGGCGGTGGATATTCTCGATTACAACGATCGCATCATCGACCAAGATACCTACCACTAGGGAAAGACCTAACAAGGACATCAAGTTCAAGGTATATCCCATCAATAACAGACCGATAAAGGTTGCCACCAAGGATAACGGAATCGCAATCATGGTGATCGCCGCATTTCTCAAACTGTGCAAGAAGAACAACATGATAAAACCTACCAAGGCAATCGCGATCATTAAATCGTGGATTACGTTGTCTGCTGCATTCAAGGTATAATCCGTTGAATCGTTCGCAACTTTGATCTGAATATTATCTGTTTTGTAATCTACCTGAACAGTTTCAATGGTTTCTTTTACCAATTTGGAAACCTCAACCGCATTCGCATCCGACTGCTTGAATACCTGTAATAGAATGGTATTCTTACGGTCCAAACGAGCGATTTTTTCGATTTCCTTGATACCATCCTGAACATCGGCAACATCTCTCAAGAAGATCGTTACACCTGTAGGCGTGGTAATAGGCAAGTTTCTCAACTCTTCAACATCCACAACTTTACCTGCCAAACGGATTGTCGTTCTAGACTCACGTGTGCTCACGTTACCCGTAGGAAAGTCCAAATTGGACTGTGCAATTACGTTCTGGATCTGGGAAATGGAAACTCCATAACCTTCTGCTTTTTGTGGATCTACGGAAACCTGGATTTCACGTTCTTCACCACCGACCATGTCTACTTTTGCAACACCAGAGATACGCGCAAAGATCGGCTGTATCTTGTTGTCCAACAGGTCGTACAATTCTTTCTCAGATTGGTTGGAAGTCACCGCCAAACTCATGATGGCGATATCATCCAGGGAGAATTTATTCAAGGATGGAGCCTCGACATCTTCAGGGAGGTCATTGAGGACCGCATTGATCTTCCGCTGGGCATCTGTGAGCAGGAAGTTGACATCCGCTCCATCATTCAGGGTAATCATTACGATCGAAACGTTCTCCAAGGAAGTGGATTCCAATTTCTTGATATTTTCCAACGAGGATACGGCATCCTCAATTTTCTTGGTTACAGTACTCTCAACCTCGGAAGGTGAAGCACCTGGATACACGGTTTGGATGGTAATTACGTTTACCTCAAACTTAGGTATCAACTCATAACCCAATTGGGTATATGAGAATATCCCGCCTAATGTCAATAGTATGAACAATACTATGATTAGACTCGGACGTTTTATCGATATTTCAGTAATCTTCATTTTATGAGTTCGTTCTTAGCACAAATTATTTAATGATTTCAACAGGTGAGTTGTTAAACAAGTTGATCTGACCTGAAACAATAACTTGGTCACCAGCTTGTAAACCGCTAAGAACCTCAATATTATCACCAAAGCTTCTACCTGCTACAACCTCTGATTCTACTGCTTTTCCGTTTTTCAAAACGAATACTTTGTTATCCGAAATACTACCTACGAATGCTGTTCTAGGAACCACTAATACGCTTGAAGTACCGCTTGCTCCGAATACAGCAGTTCCGTACATACCTGCACGCAATTCATTGTTCGGGTTGTTCGCAATCTCGATCTCCACTGGGAAGTTTAAGCTTCCATCGGACTTAGGTGCAATGAAAGTAATCTTTCCAGTAAACTCTCTGTCAGCATATACACTCACTCTTACGTTTACAACCTGTCCCACTCGTAGGGTTGCAACATTCTTTTCGTCAACATTCACACGCAATTTCAAAGTGCTCACATTTACGATATCAAATGCCGGAGTACCTGGGCTTACATAAGCACCTGGTTCAATCTTACGGGAATTCACGATACCTGCAACCGATGTTTTGATCGTTACGTCACCAGCAGTCAATTTTGCACTTTTCAGGTTATTTTTCGAACTTTCAAACTGAAGGCGCATTTGATCCACTTGTTGTTGAGTAACACCACCAGTGCTCAGGGCATTCTCATAACGTTGTAGGTTCGCTAGCGCATTATCATAACTTGCCTGCGCATTAGCAACATTCACGTTCAGCTTATCGCCTTCCACGATTGCCAAAGTCTGTCCTGCTGAAACTCTTGATCCTTCATCAACCATAACACGAACCACACGACCACCAGTTTCTGCTGCTACCGTTACTTCTTGTTTTGGCATAAAAGTACCGTTCGCTAGGTATTCTAAGCTCATATTGCTATTCTCAGCCGTATCGATACGAACTGCCACTGCAGCATTCTTCTCAGCTACCGCAGCTGTATCTGCATCATTTTTTGCTTTATTCTTTTGGAGGATAAAGTAGATACCTGCTCCAGCAGCAATGATAACAATTAGGGTAATTAATGTACGTTTCATTTATGTGGTTATATTATTCGTTTACTAATGTTTTTAACTGTCCGTTTGCTTTGATCAACTGGATCTCGGCAATTTTATAATTCAACAATGAGGTATTCAGGTTGTTCTCTGCCGTAGCCAGTGCATTCTCTGCATCCAAAAGCTCGGTCAAGGTTGCCAAACCGTTACGGTAGTTGTTCTGGGTATCATCCAAAACTTCTTTTGACAGGTCAACGTTTCTTCTGTTCGCATCCACGGTCAATAAACTGTTCTTGATCTGCGCTTTCGCATTTTCATTGGCCAAGTTCAGTCCAAGACGTGTATCTTCAATATCAACCTCCAATTGTTTGATCTGGATGGTTGCCTGATTGATCTTCGCTTTGGTAGAACCACCATTGAAGATTGGAATGGATAGGTTCAAGCCTAGTCCTGATGTTGGGAACCATTTGAAGTCATTGCTTCCCGGAATCCCTTGACCGAAACCTTGGTAACCGATATCACCACCAAATGACAACGATGGATAATAGGCCGCTTTCATGCTCTTCCTGTTCAGCTCCAATAATTCAGCTTGTTTTTCCATCAACTTGATCTCGGTCCTACCTGATAAATCCATGGTTGATGTTGCCATTTCCAGATTTACATCAAATGTTTCTTCTGGCAATTCAATATCTGTTTCGATTGGCATACCTATCGCAAACTTCAAGGCATTTTCCTTTAGTTCCAATGCATTGACAACGATCTGTCTCTGTGCAACCAAGTTGTTGATGTTTACTATGATACGATCTAAGTCGATCTGTCTTGCGATACCCGCAGTAACCAAACCTTCAATTACCGTCTTGGTCTTATTGGTATTTTCCAAGTTATTGTCAATGGTTTCCAATTGCAGTTGCGTTTGGAAAACATCGTAATACGCATTGGCCACTTTCTCGATCAAGGATTCATCGGTCAACTGTCTGTTGATTATATAAAATTCGCGCGTGGTCTTTGCTGCTTTCAAGCCAGTGAACAAAGATTGGTTAAAGATCTGTTGGTTCACTGAAAGTCCAGCAGTGGAGTTCCAAGGCTGACCCATTTTAAGGTATTGGGTCTGTCCACCAACTTCCAAGGGCATACTTGGGATGATGGCATTGTATTTTACACTTGCCGAGCCGTTGATTTGTGGTAAAGCTCCTGCCCTAACCTCGTCGATTTGGTACTCCGAGTTTTCTAGGTCCAGCATCGCCTTTTTGGCTTCAGCTTTATTCTCCAATGCAAATTTTACCGCTTCCTGCAAGGTTAAGGTCTCTTGTGCATGTAACAATGATCCGGATAGCATTCCCGCTACCATAAGGGCCATAAGTTTTGTTTTATTCATTCTATTTGTTGCTAGCTATTCGTGCTTCGAAAATTAGTTTTAGCGCTCTTTTTTGACTCTCTACGATCTTGTCTACATTCGCCTCATTCGGAATGCCTGTAATGACATCCGAAATGGTATGAATAATCCCAAGGCCTTTCTGTATTTCTACTAGAGTCTGTGCACATCCTTCCACATCATCCATGATCAATTCGGCAGCTTCTATCGAACGTTGGAAAAGCATCTTGATCAAGGCCACCTCACGTTTATAGAACTCCTCCATCACCTCGTTCAAGTCCAGACCTTTGATCCAGTCCAGGTTCTCACAGATATGCAACACATAATATTTGCGGGTATAAGCAGCCCTATATTCCAATACATCCGTCATCGTCTTCATCAGGTCGCCTGAATAGGACTCTACAATCTCCTTCTCTCCTGCATACACATCATTTCCAATCTTTATCAATACATCTAAAATAAAAGTTGACTTATCTGGGTAATAATAGTAAAGATTGGCTTTTGTAATTCGCAGATCATCGGCAATTTCATTCATTGTGGTTTTATGAAAACCAAAATGAGAGAAGCGTTTCAACGCTGCATCAATGATTTGATCCTTACGGTTCTCCATTTTTATACCTTTTTTATTTTTGACTTTTTCTAAAAATTGTTCAAAAGTATAAAATAGAAAATAAATAATATCATCCCTTTGTCAAAAAAGTGACGATTAACACTTTTTTAACATAGGACCTACGTTTAGACAAAAATTTAAGGAAGTTGTTTTTAGTCCTGGCTAAAGATTTTGTGGAATTTTTTCTTGTCGAATGAATACAGCTTTGCTGCACGATAGGATACTCCTTTTTGGAATTCATTCAATTCTTTGAGATAACCCAGATTATTGATTTTTTTCCTAAAGTTCCTTTTATCTAGCTGTTTGTTGAGTAAGGCCTCGTAGACTTGCTGCAATTGGGTCAGGGTAAACTTGGCTGGCAATAACTCATAGGGAGTGGTAGAAAAAGTGACCGTTTTCTTGAGTCGGTCCAAGCTCAGCTCTATAATATCTTTGTGGTCAAAGGCCAGGTCAGGCAATTCTGTTACAGGAAACCATTTCAGCTGACGCATATAGGTACCGCCCGAGGAAATTTTATTCTTGACCTCTTCCATCTGTACCAAAGCCATGTAAGCAACCGTTAGGATCCGCCCTTCGGGATGTCGCTTGACCCCGGCAAAGGCGGCCAATTGATCCATGTAAATATACTTTAACCCAGTCATCTCGAATAGGATACGGGCCACAGCATCGGCCATTTCCTCGTATTTATTCACAAAATAGCCCGGTAGAGCCCACCAATCCTTGTAAGGATATTCATTTCTTTCCGCTAACAATACTTTTAGTTGGCCCTCATCAAATGTCAGAATGACACAATCTATGGTAAAATGTGTTTGCAAAATCTAAATTTATTTTAATTGATCAATTGTTTCCCCTAAAACCTCAACAATAATAAGAATTACACAAACAAATTACTAAAAAAATTTAATAGTGTAAGAAATACACATTATATTCGTATTTCTAAAAAATAAGAAAGACCTAATGAACAAGATACGAAGGATTGGCGTTTATACATCAGGAGGAGACGCTCCAGGCATGAATGCAGCCATTCGCGCAGTAGTTCGAACAGCACTTTTTAACGACCTCAAAGTAACAGGTATATTTAGGGGATACGAAGGAATGATCGAGGGAGATTTCACCGAAATGGTAAGTCGCTCGGTAAGTTCTATCCTTCAAAAAGGTGGAACTATTTTGAAATCTGCTCGCTGCCCCGAATTTAGAACTCCTGAAGGACGTAAAAAAGCGTACGAAAATATTAAAAGAGTGGGGATTGACGCTTTGGTGGCAATCGGTGGAGATGGAACCTTTACAGGGGCCGAAGTGTTCTCCCAAGAATATGATATCCCGGTGATGTGTATCCCAGGAACTATCGACAACGACCTATATGGTACGGACTATACCCTAGGTTTTGACACGGCAAACAATACTGTCATTGATGCCATCGACAAAATTAAAGATACCGCCGCATCACATAACCGTTTGTTTTTCGTTGAAGTAATGGGTAGAGACTCTGGATGTATCGCCCTGAATGCTGGTGTAGCTGGTGGTGCAGAAGCCATTATGCTCCCTGAAAAGGATACCGCGATCGACGAACTCATCGAAATGTTGGAAGTTGCAAAAGATCGAAACAAAACCTCCATGATCGTTATTATTGCTGAAGGTGATAAAAATGGTGGCGCCTACAATGTTGCCAAACGCGTGGAAGAAAAATTTGATTTTTATGACACAAAAGTTAGTATATTAGGACATTTACAACGTGGAGGATCCCCAAGTAGTTTCGACAGAGTACTTGCAACCCGAATGGGATATTTCGCAGTCAATGAACTAATAAATGGCAATAGAAGCGCTACAGTAGGAATACGTGGTAGCAAAATGGTAAGCACCACTCTGGAGGAAGCTTTGCGTGGCAAGGAATTCAAACTGGATGAAGAGCTCATCACTATTGCTGAAGTAATGAACATATAAACTTATGATTGCAGTCGTTTTTAGTGGATCAAGATACGCCGATTGGCGACTTGCCGAAAAAGGCAGGATCCTTCATGGATTCCGCACTACCGGTATCAACCCTTATATCCAAGATGAAAGGTTTATCTTTCAGCTGCTCAATAAAAACACCCAACTGATCAACAATGCCGAAAAGATCCGCAAGATCTATTTCTTCGGCGCCGGTGCCTCTTCCAAAGAAAGACAGGAAAAGATCGAAAAGGTATTTTCCAATTTCTTCAAGAATGCCAAAGTCAAAGCCAGCCACGATATGCTGGCCTCGGCAATCTCCACCTTCGGAAACGAAAAAGGGATCATTGGCATCATCGGCAGTGGGTCAAATGCTGCATATTATAACGGACGTAAAGTCGTCGAGAACAATTATGGTCTGGGCTACATCCTAGCGGATGAAGCTTCTACAAACTGGCAGGCACGTCAGATCCTCAAGGATTTCCTGACCGAGTCCATGCCCCAGGGATTCCGCGAAAAGTTATTGCACAAGCACAACATCGACCGCAAGGTCATCCTGGACAAAACGTACAACAGCCCAAACCCTAACATCTTCCTGACCTCTTTCGCCGACTTCATCCTGGAAAACAAGGATGACCCTTACATGGAAGGGATCATCAAAAAAGGTCTCGAAAAATATGTGAAGACCTATTTGGTCCCCCTTTCGGAGACATTCCCTGACTCAACCTTAAATTTCACAGGTTCAGTAGCTAATAATTACGCCGATTGGTTGCGCGAAATCGCCAAAGAAAACCATCTGGCCGTGGGCACCATTATTAGGGAACCTGTACAAAACCTTGTTAAATATTTTATAAATAAAAATTAGTAAAAATGAAAATTGGAATTAACGGATTTGGCCGTATTGGCCGTTTAGCATTCAGAGCTGCTGTAAAACGCAGTGATATCGAAGTAGTAGGTATCAACGACTTAGTAGAACCTGATTACTTAGCATATATGTTGAAATACGATTCAACACATGGTCAATTCGACGGTACTGTTGAAGTAAAAGACGGTAACTTGATCGTTAATGGAAAAACTATCCGCGTTACAGCTGAAAAAGACCCTGCAAACCTGAAATGGAATGAAGTTGGTGCTGAAGTTGTGATCGAATCTACAGGTTTCTTCTTGACTCAAGAATTAGCTCAAAAACATATCGAAGCTGGTGCTAAGAAAGTAATTATGTCTGCTCCTGCTAAAGACGACACTCCTACTTTCGTAATGGGTGTAAACCATAAAGATCTTAAACCAGAATACAACATCGTTTCTAACGCTTCTTGTACTACAAACTGTTTAGCGCCTATCGCTAAGGTATTGAACGACAAATTCGGTATCGTAGAAGGTTTGATGACTACAGTTCACGCCGTGACTGCTACTCAAAAAACTGTGGACGGTCCTTCAGTAAAAGACTGGAGAGGTGGACGTGGTGCTTACCAAAACATCATCCCTTCTTCAACTGGTGCTGCTAAAGCGGTTGGTCTTGTTTTACCTGAATTGAAAGGTAAATTGACCGGTATGTCTCTACGCGTTCCTACTGCTGACGTTTCTGTTGTTGACTTAACGGTACGTCTAGAAAAAGGTGCTTCTTACGAAGACATCAAAAAAGCAATGAAAGAGGCTTCTGAAGGCGACTTGAAAGGTATCCTTGGATACACTGAAGATGATGTAGTTTCTACTGACTTCTTAGGTGACGCCCGTACTTCTATCTTCGACGCTAAAGCTGGTATCTCCTTGAACGATAACTTCGTGAAAGTGGTATCATGGTACGATAATGAGTGGGGTTACTCAAACAAAATTATCGACCTAGCTCAAGAAGTAGGTAAATTATAAGGATAATTTGATTTGTTCCTGGAAACAGGAATAATTCCTATATGAAAAACAGTAGTGGCGTAGTGCTGCTACTGTTTTTTTGTTGTTACTTTTTGCGAAAAAGTAAGCAAGTTCATGTTTGAACCAGGATGGAAGGGATGTGAGGATGGTCCAAGATTATGCTTAATTTGCCACTGGAAAGGTAGCCGATTTTGTAGGAGCTTATTGCATAAGCCCGCTTTCTGCAATCCTAACATCAACATCAATTCTGATTAAAGAAATTCCTCGATTTTCAAACTCTCGCGCGTACAAATCCATAACCCAACCCTCCATGGGGAACATCTTTATAAAAAATGGAAATCGATCAACGACCAATCCACAGCATGGCTGAAATATTTTTTACCATCTTTTATGTGTCACCCTGAGGGCTCCGCCGAAGGGTCTTGGAACTATCCACAATCATTTGAAATAGTTTCCTCATCTTACGATTACGGAATGACACGGATCCTTAAAAAGTTAAAAAATAGATTCTTCGTTTCACTCTGAATCCCTCTTTAGCGCATTTTGATTCTGAACGAACAGTGAAGAATCTGTACGCTTCTCTACTAATATTCCCTGTCATCCTTTACCGAAGGTAAAGGACCTGTACGCCAAAACCATTCTTAACTTTTCATGACTAAAGATAAATAAAGGTATTTAGGACTCATAAACCCCTAGAATGGATGGAATATTTGTAGAAATTGGATGTTTGTAACGACCAATCCACAGCTTGGGTGAAATATTTTTCACCATCTTTTATGTGTCACCCTGAGGGCTCCGCCGAAGGGTCTCGGGACTATCCACAATCATTTGAAATAGTTTCCTCATCTTACGATTACGGAATGACACGGATCCTTAAAAAGTTGAAAAATAGATTCTTCGTTTCACTCTGAATCCCTCTTTAGCGCATTTTGATTCTGAACGAACAGTGAAGAATCTGTACGCTTCTCTACTAATATTCCCTGTCATCCTTTACCGAAGGTAAAGGACCTGTACGCCAAAACCATTCTTAACTTTTCATGACTAAAGATAAATAAAGGTATTTAGGATTCATAAACCCCTGGATGGGTGGAATATTTGTAGAAATTGGATGTTTGTAACGACCAACCCACAGCGTGGGTGACATCTTTGTAGACCCATGTTATCAATCAATGACCAAACCTCAGCATGGCTGAAATATTTTTCACCATCTTTTATGTGTCACCCTGAGGGCTCCGCCGAAGGGTCTCGGATCTATCTATGCCCATATTTTTTTTGAAAACCCCTGGATGGAATGAAATATTTCCCAACCCTTCCCTTCCTTGCTTATCCCTGAATAAAAAAAGAGCATTTTTTAGAATGCTCTTTTATCAATATGTCCTTTAAATAATATTTTACTATTTCCCCCAAAAAGCATTTTCAGCTTCTTGGTCATCTGAAAACAACCAAACTTCGGTAATCTTTCCATTTTCCACTTTAAACAGATCAACACCTAACATATCCAATTTGCGTTCGTCTATCGAACCGCTGAAACGCAAAGGCATTGCAACCAAATCACCATTGACCATTAAATTACTGTTTGGCGTTAATGCAAAGGTCCCTTTGGAAACTTCCATCATACCAGCAATCATTTTACCGATTTCATCAGCACCGTTTTTCAATCCAGAAAATTGATTGTCGCCTGGCTGATGCCATTTAACGCCTTTTGAAAAATACGAAAATGCTGTCGGTACATCACCTTTTCCCAGTGCTTCAGCATATGCAATTACTACTTCTTTTGCTGTCATAATAATTTCTTTTAATGTTTATTGTACAAAATTAGAACATTACTTACCTTTGTACAAGTACCTACCTATTGGTACAGTACTTACCTATTTGTTAGAAACACTGATTATCAAATGGAAGAAAATAAAAAAATAATTAAGCAGTCCGACGAAAACTGTCCTGTACGGAAATCTTTGGAATTATTGGGTGGTAAATGGACCTTATTGATACTGTTTCAAATAAACGAAAGGGTAATCCGTTACGGCGAACTCAAACGCTGCATTCCCAAAATCAGCGAAAAAATGCTGATTCAAGAACTAAACTCCCTGGTAGCAAACAAATTAGTTTACAAAAAATCATATCCCGAAATCCCCCCAAAAGTGGAATACAGCCTTACCGATTTGGGCTTAAAAACATTACCCATCGTGGATAAACTGGCTACTTTTGGATTGGAAAATTTGAAATAGAATAATTAAGGTCAGAGAAACAGATAAGCTCTAATCAAAATCTAAAGATCGAAAAAGATTTCACCCACCCTGAGGGTTATACGTTATATATTTTCAAAATCTATAAAGATTTCACCCCTGCTAGGGGTTTTGCTAATTATTCAATCCACATATAATCTTGCCCTATCCTCTCATCCTTTCCATCCTGGTTCAAAACCCAGATCTTGTCCCATCCTCTCATCCCTTCCATCCTGGTTCAAAACCCAGATCTTGCCCCATCCTCTCATCCCTTTCATCCTGGCTCAAAACCCAGATCTTGATCCATCCTCTCATCCCTTCCATCCTGGTTCAAATCCAATTCCCTAAATTTTTCAATAAACCCCATCCGCTTGTCTCGCGACCATTCCCTTTCCTTTTCCAAAAACCAATACAAAAACCATCCCCTCATCCCCCAGCCCTTCTCAATAAAAAAACTCCAAAAATCCATCAAAATTTGACCACGTCAGCTTAGTATCCTTTTACTCTCATTCGAGGCATATTGCGAAAATTCCGAATATGTCTCGAATGAGACCAAAAGCATTCCCGACCTTAAGCTCATCTCCTAATCCAAACAAAAATGGTCCAAAAACAACAAAAGGCGATGTGATTTCCACATCGCCTTTTAGCATTTTTATTAATTCACTTTTTTACAAAAGTGATCTTATTTTATCTCTCTTCTTTCATCAAGAAACCACCACCGATCAAATCATCGCCTTCATAGAATACGGCCGACTGACCTGGGGCAATCCCTTTTACATTATGGACAAAATCCACCTTCATGATATCTCCTTGTTGGGTCAAGGTCGAGATAGCCCCAGAATCCTTGTAACGGATCTTGGTGATCGCTTCCATCGGTTCATCAAGGGAGGCATATTTAACCAGATTGATGTTCTTGACAAATGCTTGGCTTCTTTCCAGTTCATGTTCCTCACCTAATACCACCGAATTGGACTCCGGTAAGATCTGTATCACAAACATTGGCTTTCCTAGGGCAATTCCCAAGCCTCTGCGCTGTCCGATCGTGAAATATGGATACCCAATATGCTGACCAACTACAGTACCGTCAGAAAGGATAAAATTACCCGGTCCGATCTCTTGATCCAAGCTAGGGCGTTTATGTCTTAGGAAGGAGCGATAATCGTTGTCAGGGACAAAACAGATCTCATAGCTCTCCGATTTATTCGCCAATTCCTTTTGATCCATATCTAGTGCCATCTGGCGGATTTCCTTTTTGGTAAAACTTCCCAAAGGAAACTGCGTCCTTGCCAAGTTCTCCTGGGAAACGCCCCAAAGTACATACGACTGGTCTTTGTTTTCGTCCTTACCCTTGGAGATCACATATCTACCGTTGTCATGCATGCGGATATTCGCATAGTGACCGGTTGCAATAAATTCACAGTCCAATTTATCGGCACGCTTCATCAAAGCTTCCCATTTGATATGGGTATTGCACAGCACACATGGATTCGGAGTTCTTCCGGCAATATATTCATCAACAAAATTGTCAATCACATAATCTCCAAATTCTGAACGAATATCAAGGATGTAATGCGGGAAGCCATAGTTTACAGCCAATGTCCTAGCGTCATTGATACTGTCCAGACTACAACATCCTGTTTCCTTTGAAGAGCCGCCGGAACTAGCATAATCCCATGTTTTCATCGTGATCCCGATGACCTCATATCCTTGTTCGTGTAGCATTACTGCAGCCACGGAGCTATCCACCCCACCACTCATTGCTACCAAAACTCTTCCTTTTTTACTCATAATATTTTATTGAAGTGCAAAGATACCGTTATTTGCCCATTCCCAATGTTTATTTGATGTAATTTTATCTCAATCAAAATCAAGACTTTGAATATTTCAACGAAAATATTTAAGGCAAAAGTTTTAGAATTCGAAAAAGGACGGTATATTTGCATCGCAAGTTCGGTAACGGACATGTCAAAAAAAAGGTGCCATAGCTCAGTTGGTAGAGCAAAGGACTGAAAATCCTTGTGTCGCTGGTTCGAATCCAGCTGGCACCACCAAAAATCTGACAAGTAACAGATTGTAAAAACAAAAACTTGAAGGTGCCATAGCTCAGTTGGTAGAGCAAAGGACTGAAAATCCTTGTGTCGCTGGTTCGAATCCAGCTGGCACCACAGAAAAAATCCTCAATTTTCATTGAGGATTTTTTTGTTTTTAAGAGGTTTGCCGGAAGCCTGAAATGGATAATAATATATTATCCAGTTTTTATTAGTAATAACTAGTAGATTTAAAGTGTATAATGCACCCATTTGTCAAGGAAGACCACCAATTTTAATATCATAAGCCATATTGCTAATATGAAAAATAATCAACGAGATCTATTATTAAAATTATATGACCAAAAATCTAATGGTTTATTTTATGAAAATAGTCCATTTGACATTCTTATTCATTCTATATTAAACACTATTAACTTCGAATCAATAATAAATTTATATTTCAATAATTCTTTACAAGAATTAAATTCTTCTATATTATCTAACCTAAGAAAGAGGGTTGATTCAGAATTTCATTTAGATAAAATATATGAGAATTTAAAAGAAATTATTGAAAACAATTCAGATTTCAGACAATCACAAAGACTTAGAATAATCGCAGAATTATTAATTCAAAATCTACCAAATGAGTATAAATCAGATTATTTTAATACATATTTCTATTCAAAATATATAAACGATAAAAAGGCATCCCTAAAATATCTTCAGTATTCAAAAAAAAATGTTGTTAGCGACCTCTTAAATACATATTTAAATACTAATAATAGAGTATTCTTAAATGCAATCCTAAAGCAAAAAAATCGGAAAATATTATTAAAGAATTTTAATAAAATTTGGTCTTCAGAACTACCATTCCATTATAAAAAGCAATTAATTAACTGCATAAAGCCTGTCAACAAGGAAATATATGATTTAATAAAAACACATGATGGTGATATGTATTTTCATTTAAAACTATTAAATAATACAATTACAAATGCAGATTTATTAGACAAAATAAACACCAATTCTGGACAAAAGCAGCTATTTTATATTTGGCAAGCAAGTAAATATTTAGAGTTTGATACCCTAGAAGAATCAATAAAACAATTAATCCCCAATGAAAATACTCACAAATAAAAATAAAATTTTATTAATCATAATCTAAATTCTCAATATGTCCTTTTAATGCGATTTTAAACATCAACTATAAAGCAGAGGTAATTTTTATTATATTAAAAAAATCAATTTTGACTACACAAATATTCATTAATAATGATTAGATAAAATTTATTTATTTGAAGATATCTCCTTAATGCTAAAATTTACTATTTAATACCAAATGACCCAGTTAAACAACTATTTGAATTTTCTTAAAAACAATTTAACATTGTCCATAACGCTCATATATATTGTAAGTTTTATCAATTATTTTATATACTATAGTTCTTTTGATATTCCAATATCCAATTACATTGAATTAACGGATCTACTATTTTTTTTCTTTGATTATGTAATACAAATTCTATTAATAATTTTCTTCGCTGAAATAACATTATTTATTATTCATTCCTTTTATTTTAAAATATTCCATATTTATTTACCTCTAATTGTAAATGGAAAAATTTTATCTTTTTTAGGATCAAATAAACATAATAAAAAAAGATACTTGAAAATTTTGGAAATTAATTTTGGCAACAATCTTTGGAAATTCAAAATGGCTATCCTAATCTTTTCTATGTTCTTTATAAGCAAGTACCCCTTGAAATTGATTATTATTCCTAGTTTATTTTTTTATTCCTTCTATTTATTAAATCAAATAGACAGAAAAAAAACTCAAAACCTAACATTGTATTTATGTTCCTTAACAGTAATCATTGGTCTTGCTTTAACAACAATTAATAATTTAATTAACAAACGTTTTAATAAAGATGAAACGGCCATTTCTTTTATGGAAGGAGAGCAAATTATATCAACTAATAAACAGAATAGTAATCTAAATTATTTAGGAGAAACATCTAAGTATTTATTTATTTTTGATATAAAAACTAAGACTACAAAAATTTTTCCCAAAGAAAGTATCACAAATTTACAAATTGAAAACTCTCATAATCTACTAGAAAGGTTTGGTAAGTTAATAACCAGATAACAACTCAATTAAGACAATAAAACATAACTTTCTCATTTTCATAAAATTAACTTAAACCCTCAGAACATTTTAAAACCAAAAATTCACAATCCCTTACCCTATCCTTCCCCGTATTTTCCATCAGGTCCCGTTACAAAGCCTTGAAATTTCCATAATTTCAACAATACCTTACTCTCTTTATTAATTTTATAATATTAATACTCAATCAGTTATCAAATAAAAAACGTAATTACGTAAAATACCTACTGTTAGGTATTCATTTATTGGCTTTTATACAATATATTCGGAAAACAGAGATTTGGAATTCTAACAATTGGGATTTCACTATAAACCTTAATACCGACGACTATTAATTGCAGTAGAAAAACAGAGAGATTCAAGAATTTTATTAAAAGTGGAAATCATGTGTTCCCTACACAATTTCTTATATAAGCCGTCCTGGCTATTATTGTTAAACAGAAAAATGGCTAGATATTCCGCATCTAGCCATATTTTTTTGATTGATTTTCAAAGTTCTACCTTGCTCCTACAAATAGCCGAGCAAATAATAGATTATGATAAATACCACTATGGTTCCAAAACATCCGAGGCCCATCTTCTTGGCGCCCCAGCCTGCTATCAGTGCTCTAAAAAATTTGTTCATAAGTTGATCTAAATTGTTTACCAATCCTATCAACAATAATCTGGAATAAATGTTTGACTGTGTATATCTCGAATTGCAATATCTTCTGAAAAATGAGCATGCAAGGCCCTACCATCTCCGTGCAAAGTCCAGATAGCTTTTGGCTTTACCTTACCCACAAAATATAGGATATCATTCCAGTCCACATGGTCGGACAGAAATAGGCTGATATCGTTCTGAGCCTGCAAGCGCTCCCATCCCGAAGCAAATGCCTTAAGCACATTCTTTGCCCTGCGGTAACTGTTGAAGGTTAGTGGTGGCACCAAATAGATCTTGTTGTCGCCGGCTTCTTTCATGGATTTTCTGTTGTACTGCTCGTATTTCAAGGGTACATCAATAAATTGATCATAGATGCGATGTATAGGCATGATCTGATAGTGCAATAACACCTCTTTCTGCGGGAGATGTTCATTGAGCAGGGCGGTAATACGCTGGGCTTTACCCAGGGAATAACAGCCCAAGAGGATATTGCTTCTGACATCCAGTTTCATGATTTCGCAAACAGGATCTGGATGTTTGGTTTCTGGATTGGCGAAAGTCGTTTCGGTAATCAAAACTTCTGCCTCTACGATCTGAATAGGTTCGCAGGTACGGTCTTCCTGCAACTTATAGTCGCCGGTATACAGGTACCTCACGCCTTTATAGATCATCATGATCTGTGCGCTGCCAAGGATATGACCAGCGGGATATAGATAGATATCGACGCCATTGATCTGAAAAAATTCAGAAAATCTCTTGACATGATAAGAATCCAAAGCTTGTTTTGGGTAGCGGTACTGCATAATGGCGGCAGTTCCCGCAGTACAATAGATATTTCTATGGCCAGGGGACGCATGGTCACCATGGGCATGCGAAACGACGGCATGTTTGACCGGATATAGGGGGTCTATATAGAAATCGCCATAAGAACAATAATATCCTTTATCTCTTTTTACTAGAAAGTCTTCAATAATCTGCATTAGCTTGTTTTTCCTTGAATAAATTTCTGATGCAGTTCCATCACCTGCTCAATCAGGCTATGCTCATCATCGTTATAGACGATGCAATCGCTTAGCTTTTCCTTTTCCTCTGCGGGCATCTGTTTATTTATCCTTCTCAGCACCTCTTCTCTGTCCACTTTATCGCGCTGTATCACCCTTTCGATCCGGAGATCCAATGGTGAAACCACCAGGATGGTGAAATCCAAAGCTTTATAGGATCCGCTTTCAAATAAGAGTGCAGCTTCTTTGACACTATATATGGAAGTCTGGGCTGCTGCCCAATCTTCGCCATCCTTGATCACGGCAGGGTGAACGATGGCATTCAGTTTTTTCAGTTCTTCGGCATCGCCAAAGACCCTTTTACCGAGCCATTCCCTATTGAGGCTACCGTCCTCAAAATAGACCTCTTTGCCGAAAGTTTTCATCAGGGATTGACGGACCGCATCGTTCTTGACCATGATATCCTTGGCTTCCCTATCGGCATCATAGGTCGGTATGCCCAATATCTTGAATATCTTGGTCACTACGCTCTTTCCGACGCCTATGCCTCCTGTAATCCCGATTTTTAAACCCATATTATCTCCTTACAAAAAAATCAACATTCTGAGGTTCTACGCTCAATACCTTGACATAATCAGGCATTTTGGTAATGATGACCGGTAAGCTGGAAACCTTATGGTCTTTCCAGGCATCCAGATCCACCACCGCCTCAAAATCCCTAGAAGTATATTTATTATAATCTTTTACGGCCAACAAAATGGTTGCGCGAACCTTACTCGGCAATACGCGAACTGAGGTATAACCCTTGCTGTTCTCCACTTTGATCGGCAGTTCGATCACCTTCTCCGTAATCTCTCCGACCGGTACGATCACTTCTGCAAAGGTCGGATAGATTGTAATGTTAGTTCTTTGCTGCTTATTCAAATAAGCGACGGTACGCACATCAGTATTGACATCTTTGCCTTTGATGGTATCGGTCTCCAGGTATTCAATACTTGCCACATCTTCCAATGGGCCCGTAATGGTAACATATTCGGGGTTGGTTCGGGTTTCGCCGATCACGCCGTATTGCCTTTGGAAAGTCAGGCTTTCTACGGCTTTGACCGGAACCTTACGCTGGGTCTGTTTCGAGAAATCGAAGTAAAGGGTGTCAGGCGAAACGGCAACGACCTGCTTATCCGTAGGGAACTGTCTATTGATGAAACCGATCTGGTTACCAAAGACGATAAAGTTCCGTGATTTAAGCCCTGAAAGGTCGACCTGAATTTTTGCGGTATCGAGGTGCAAGCGTTCCATGAACACCTTCCAGCCGGACATCTTGATCTTGACGGTTACCGTATCTGATTGAAGGGGATGGAAAGCTTTGTTTTCCGGCAAATTAACATAGGACATGCTCGCCTTTTTGGTGAAGGTATAATCACTGGAAATTGCAAACAAGGTCCAAGCTAAAAATGAAATGATGATACAACGCAGGAAAATGGATAATTTTCGACGTTGCACTTTGTTAATCCGCCTTAAAGCCATTCTACAAATGTAATATTTTGTGAGCAAAAATCACATTTTGACAGTAGCATGAGCTATCCGGCTCAAAAAGCGGAATCCTTAGCAAAAAGATGCCATTTTCAGCCGGTTTATTCTTAAAATATTACGTAACTTTGCAGAATAATTGAAGGACGTTCAAATTCACTTTAATAATGATTCATTTCTTCGTGAACCCATTGAACACAGTTTATGCTGTTCAAACCCAAAATGATTTATCTACTGAAGATATCTCCAAACTAAACTGGCTTTTCGGCAACTCTAAAAAACTCGACGAACAAACGCTTAACGACTACTATGTAGGTCCGAGAGCCGCTATGGTAACTCCTTGGAGCACCAACGCCGTAGAGATTACCCAGAACATGGGAATCAGCGGGATTATTCGTATCGAAGAGTTTCAAAAGGTTACGGAAGATTTCAAGGATTTCGATCCGATGATTTCCCAAAAGTTCAGTGCCTTGACTCAGGATATGTTTACCATCAACATCAGCCCTGAACCAATTTTGGATATCGATGACATCGAGGCTTACAACCAGTCGGAAGGCTTGGCATTGAGCCCTGAAGAGGTAGAATATCTAAACAAGCTAACTGAGAAGATTGGCCGTAAGCTGACGGATTCTGAGGTTTTCGCTTTCTCGCAAGCGAACTCTGAACACTGTCGTCACAAGATCTTCAATGGTACTTTCGTGATCGATGGTGAGGAACAGCCTACATCCCTATTTAAATTAATCAAGAAAACTTCAGAGACCAATCCGAATGAGATTGTTTCTGCCTATAAAGATAATGTAGCCTTTATCAAAGGTCCTAAAGTAACGCAGTTTGCTCCTAAAACAGCAGACAAACCAGATTTCTATGAAGAGAAGGATTTCGATTCGGTTATTTCATTGAAAGCTGAAACCCATAACTTCCCAACTACGGTTGAGCCATTCGCAGGAGCCGCAACAGGTTCGGGTGGTGAGATCCGTGACCGTCTAGCTGGCGGTCAAGGTGCACTTCCGCTTGCTGGAACGGCAATCTACATGACAGCCTATTCACGTTTGTTGAATGATCGCACATGGGAAAAAGCAATGGAAGAAAGAAAATGGTTGTACCAAACGCCAATGGACATCTTGATCAAGGCATCCAATGGTGCTTCTGATTTTGGAAATAAATTCGGCCAACCATTGATCACGGGTTCTGTCCTTACTTTTGAACATGAAGAGGATGGTCGTAAGTTGGGGTATGATAAAGTTATCATGCAAGCTGGTGGTATCGGTTATGGCAAGTTGAACCAGGCCAAGAAACATGAGCCACAAGCTGGAGATAAGATTGTGATCCTAGGTGGTGAAAACTACCGCATCGGTATGGGTGGTGCAGCGGTATCCTCAGCGGATACAGGTGCATTCGGTTCAGGTATTGAATTGAACGCCATCCAACGTTCTAATCCAGAGATGCAAAAGCGTGCTGCCAATGCCATCCGTGCTTTTGTGGAAAGTGATGTAAATCCTATCGTTTCCATCCATGACCATGGTGCCGGTGGACACTTGAACTGTCTTTCTGAATTGGTGGAAAATTCTGGTGGTCTGATCGACTTGGATAAACTTCCGGTTGGAGACCCTACCCTTTCAGCCAAAGAAATCATCGGTAATGAATCTCAAGAACGTATGGGCTTGGTGATTGCAGATGAGGATATCGAGAAATTGAAGACGGTTGCTGACCGCGAGCGCTCGCCAATGTACACTGTTGGTGATGTGACTGCTGATCATCGCTTCACTTTCGAATCAAAGAAAACTGGTGAGAAACCTATGGATTATGCCCTAGAGGATTTCTTTGGTTCTTCGCCAAAAACAATCATGAACGATAAAAAGGTACAGCGCAATTATGCTGACCTAGAGTATACTGTAAACGAGGTTCCTAATTACCTAAACCAAGTCCTTCAATTGGAAGCAGTTGCTGCTAAAGATTGGTTGACCAATAAGGTGGACCGTTGTGTGGGTGGCCGTGTTGCGAAACAGCAATGTGCCGGACCTTTGCAATTGCCATTGAACAACGTTGGGGTGATGGCCTTGGATTACAAATCTAAAGAGGGTATCGCTACGACAGTTGGACATGCACCTTTGGTAGCTTTGGTTGATCCAGTTGCTGGATCGAGAAATGCTATCGGTGAAGCGCTTTCTAACTTGGTTTTCGCTCCTATCTATAATGGCCTGAATGGTGTTTCCCTTTCGGCAAACTGGATGTGGGCTTGTAATAACGAAGGTGAAGATGCAAGATTGTACCAAGCGGTACAGGGATGTTCTGACTTTGCAATCGAATTAGGTATCAATATCCCTACCGGAAAGGATTCACTTTCCATGAAACAGAAATATCCGAATGGTGAGCACGTAATCGCTCCTGGAACGGTTATTATTTCTGCTGGTGGTAACTGTACCGACATCAACAAAGTAGTGGAGCCTGTATTGAAGAAAAACGCTGGTTCTATCTATTATATCAACCTTTCTCAGGATAGCTTCAAACTTGGAGGCTCTACATTCGCTCAGGTATTGAACAAAATTGGTTCGGATGTTCCGACCATTCAGGATGCACAGTACTTCAAGAAAGCATTTAATGCGGTTCAGGAATTGATCAACAAAGGTCAGGTTGCTGCAGGTCATGACATCGGTTCTGGTGGTTTAATTACTTCTTTATTGGAACTATGTTTTGCAGATGTGGATTTAGCTGCTGAATACGATCTATCTGCCTTGAACGAATCGGACAGTGTAAAAGCATTGTTCAATGAAAACATCGGTCTGGTACTACAGGCGAAAGAAGATGCGGCATTTGAAAAAGCATTGGCTGAAGCGGGTGTTGAAGCTTTCAAAATCGGTAAGGCGATCAACGGTACTTCCGTGAGCATCAAAAACAATGCGGATTCATTCAGCTTTGATGTGGCTGAAACCAGAGATACTTGGTTCAAGACTTCATACTTATTGGATCAAAAGCAATCGAAAAACGGAACTGCTGACGCACGTTTCAAGAACTTTAAAAATCAGCCTTTGAGATATAGCTTCCCTGCTCAGTTTGACGGTAAAAAACCAGTGATTGACGGAAGCAAAGCTCGTCCTAAGGCGGCGATCATCCGTGAAAAAGGATCAAACTCGGAAAGGGAGATGGCGAATGCAATGTTCCTTGCAGGATTTGATGTGAAGGATGTTCACATGACGGACTTGATCTCAGGTCGCGAAACATTGGAAGATATCCAGTTCATCGGTGCTGTGGGTGGTTTCTCGAACTCTGACGTTTTGGGTTCGGCAAAAGGTTGGGCAGGTGCTTTCCTTTACAATGAAAAGGCTAAGACTGCTCTTGAAAACTTCTTTGCTCGTCCTGACACCCTTTCTGTGGGTATCTGTAATGGATGTCAGTTGTTCATGGAGTTGGAATTGATCAACCCAGAGCATGAGGTTCACGGTAAGATGCTGCATAACACTTCCCAAAAACACGAATCAAACTTTGTGTCGGTGAAGATACAGGAAAACAACTCGGTCATGTTGTCTACCCTTGCGGGCTCAACATTAGGTGTTTGGATCTCTCATGGTGAAGGAAAATTCAATTTGCCAAACCAAGAGGATCAATATAACATCGTAGCGAAATATGCTTACGATCAATATCCACACAATCCAAACGGATCGGATTTCAATACGGCAATGATGAGTGACAAAACTGGTCGCCACTTGGTAACCATGCCACACATCGAGCGTTCAGTTTTCCAATGGAACTGGGCAAATTATCCTGATGGTCGCAAAGACGAGGTTTCTCCTTGGTTAGAGGCTTTCGTTAATGCCCGTAAATGGATTGACAACCAAAGCAAATAAGTTGGAATAACGTAATAGTTAAGAAAAATCCCCATGCCTTCAGCATTGGGATTTTTTTGTTAACTTAAAATCTGAGGAAATGCCCATGAAAGCAAGAGATGAAAAATTAGCAGCAATCAAGGCTTGGACCAGAAGCAATGAAGACATTCGAGCAGCATTGCTGACGAGCTCCTTGGTCAACCCCTTGGCTCCAGTAGATGATTTCTCTGATTTGGACATCGAGCTTGTTTTCCTTGATCCTACACCCTATCTAGAATCTAAGGATTGGATTGATCTTTTTGGAGATCCCCTGAATGTTTACGAGGAAGGAATTGAAGCCTTTGACGGGAAGCATGCCATGAAGATGGTGCAATATTGGGATGGGGTAAAAGTTGATTTCAAGATCTATAGCGTGGAGCAATTTAAAGCTGAAGTATTGGCTGATGAACTTCCTGAGGATTGGGATATCGGTTATGAAATCTTGATCGATAAGGAAGGTCTTTGCAAAGGTTTACAGCATCCGAACTATGAGGTCAGTATTATCAAAGAACCTACTGAAGAAGAATTCCAAAAGATCGTTGCGGATTTCTTTTGGGATGTGACCTATCTTCCGAAATGTCTGGTCCGTGGGGACCTGTTCTACCTCAAATTTATGGTTGAAAAGATCATTCGGGTTGAATATTTTATTCCTATGATCGAATGGTATATTGGTAGTAGAAATCAATGGGACGTGACAACGAATAAGTATGGTCGACTGTTCAAGAAATACCTAAACACAGCGGAATGGGAAGAATTGGGAGCAACTTTTGCCGGGGCGGATATGGAAGAAAACTGGATAGCCTGCGGCAAATTGATCGATATCTTTGATAGAATGGCTCAAGCTGTTTCAAAGGTCCAAGGATACTTCTATGATCTGGATAAAGCTAATGCTACAAAAGAGTTTTTCAACATCCATAATCCAAAAAAATAGTGCAAATAACTACCCTTATGTATCATAAGAGTAGTCATAGCCTATAACTTTCCATTTTCCATCAATCAATTCGAGAAAGTATACAAAACCATGCCCGCACATTATTCCACAGTGGTAATAGGTGTGGATCAAAGCTTTTTTCTTATCAGCAGTGAACAGTGGCTTTTCGAAAGAATAGAATTCAATGAGGTATGCCAAATTGTTATGTTTGCCGTTCTGTATTGGTTTCAAGATTTTGGACAACTTGGTATAGTTGGGGTAATCTTCAGTATCCAATAATTGGGTTTGATAGGCATTGAAATCTTTTATGTCACTGGATAGTTTCTCGGATGCCAACTCAAGAACAGATAGCTGAGACTTCATATCAAATTCGCTGCCTAAGCTGGAATTGTAGTATCCTCTCCCAAACTTAGGATCGTAGAATTTAAGATCTAAATTTTTATCAAGAACATACCTTGCTGTATCAAATTCAACCACCGCATCCACAACCTTGGAGAATTCAGCTCCAATTGGGGAATAAGTCGGAAATACGCTTTCTAAGAACTCTTTCCCTGAGATATTATTTGTTTCCTTTTTCTGCCTACATGCCACCATCAATATGATTAGCAATGTATAAATCCCGAACCTTTTCATAATCCTTACCTTTTGTATTGATATGATGAAAAAGTAAACAGGATTGCATAAAGTAGACGATGGATAAAAAGGAAATTCTATCCAACAGGGTAAAAATCCTTTTCTTCTTTTATCTCCTATTCAACCTGGATTCCTCTAAATCGAGATTATGTTCCAAGGACTTCAATATAGATTCGTCATAATTCTTTTCGCTGACCAAGGTATAGATTACATCCCTCCTCACATTGATCAGATCCTGCATCACCTGCTTATACAGCCCCCTTTCATTCGCAATCTTGATCTTCGACTCGCTACTTAAGTTGGTGGCGGTAGATTCCAAGCTTCGTTTTAAGGATAGATTAATAGCTTTGACGGTATTGCTTTCTTCGAGCTCTGTAGCATACTTAGTTTTCAGCAATTCCATTTCTTCCTTCACTAATCGATATCTGATAGCTTCTATCTGTGCCTCTTCTGGGATCTCTGATGACTTGCCATCGAGGTTGACCAACTTGATCAGCCATGGCAGACTCAAACCTTGCACGACCAAGGTTATCAAAATGACCACGAAGGTGATGAATAGGATCAGGTTACGGTGCGGGAAATGCTGGCCACTGGAAGCATAGATCGGAATCGCCAAGGCAGAGGCTAAGGATACCACACCGCGCATTCCAGCCCAACCTAAGATCAATGGCATCTTCCATCCTGGTGATGGTTCTTTCTTACGGACCTTAGGAAATATCCTGGGAACATAATTGACGATGTAAATAAATGCTATACGGATTACAATGATCACCAAAGTGATGATCAGTGCAATTTCAATCGCCCAGGACGTGGATACGCTTTCTATACCATCAATGATAATGGGAAGTTCCAAACCGATCAATATAAACACAAAACCATTCAATAGGAATCCGACGGTTTCCCAGACCTCACGCGTCTGAATCCGGGTATTATAATCCATGTAGTCTTTGGATCGATAGGAAAGGAACAATCCACCGGAAACCACGGCCAATACACCCGACCATTCGAAGTGCTCCGCAACGATGTACATTATGTAGGGCGCGATCAGGGTGATCGGAGTAGTTATGCTGGATGCTTTGGCAATGTATTTCAAGAAATAGAATAGGATATTGGCGATGACCAGTCCCACGCACACGCCCATAACGGCGAGTAAAAAAAATCCAACCACTGCTTCCTGCATGGTAAATGCACCGGTCATAATGACCGCCAAAGCCATCCGGAATACCGTTAGGGAAGCTGCATCATTGACCAAGCTCTCCCCCTCCAACAAAGTGACCCCACGCTTAGGCATGCTCACTCCCTTGAGGACAGAAGTTGCCGCAACAGCATCGGGAGGAGAAATAATACCGCCCAATAGGAATCCTAATGCAAGCGTAAATCCCGGAATTAAATTGACAGATAAATATGCAACAGCTATGGAAGTAACAAAGACAAGTCCGAAGCCCATGGTCAGGATAGACCTGCGGTTGCTCCAGAAACTATTCCATGAGGTATACCATGCTGCTTCAAATAATAGAGGCGGCAGGAAAACCAAAAACACCACATCGGGGTTTATACTGAACTCGGGTAATCCTGGAATCAGGGAAATCGCTAATCCACCAATTACCAACAAGATAGGATAGGATATCTTGAACCGCTGAGAAACTACAAATAACATGGACATGAAAAAAAAGAGAATCATGACCAATAATATATTGGATTCGATCATATTATCTTAATTAATAGATATCTTTGTGCACAGTAAAAATAATGGAAAAAAACTCAAAAAATCTACACCCGCGCAATAAGTTCAATCAGGATTATGACTTCAAGAAACTGATCAAACATGTTCACCAATTGAAGAAACACATCGTTGTACTTCCTGATGGCCGTCAATCCCTAGACTTCAGAGATCCTGAATCTGTTTTCCTTTTGAACAAAGCTTTATTGGAATCGGAATACAAGATCAACAACTGGGACCTATTGAACGGTAGCCTCTGCCCTTCCATTCCGGGTAGATTGAATTATATCCATTATTTAGCTGACCTCATCCAGCCTAAAAACCCTAAGAAAGTCAATGTCCTGGATATTGGCACTGGCTCTAGTCTTATTTATCCTATTCTTGGCTTCTTGGAATACCATTGGAATTTTGTGGCATCCGATACCCATATCCCTTCCATACAGCATGCCCACAAGATCCTGAATGACAATCCTTATCTAAAAAAAGGAATCAAGATAAGACAGCAAGAAAACAGTGACCATATCCTCAAAGGAATTATTCAACCCAATGAATATTTCGACGCAGTACTTTGTAATCCCCCATTCTACAAATCGCGTGAAGACTATAGGCAAACGGTTCTGAAGAAAAACCAGAAGCTCCATCAGGAAGCTGAAAGCACGAAAACCAATTTCCAAGGTCTTTCGAATGAGCTTTGGTTCCCAGGTGGTGAAAAGAAGTTCATTAGCAACATGATCTATGAAAGCTTTGACCTAAGAGATCAAATTGGTATATGTTCGGTTCTGGTTTCAGATAAAGACAACCTGAAGCCGTTAAAAGCTATCCTCGAATATCACAAAACAGAGGGGGTAAAAGTGACACAAATGAATCAAGGCAACAAGATAAACAGAATTCTTTCTTGGCAGTTGAATAAATAAGACCAAAGTTTAGTTTAACTTTTCTATGTTACAATAGATCAAAATCCACTTTAACGTTAAAGCAGATTTGGACAGGAATCTTTATTTTTTTAAAAAAAATTTGCTAAAACGTTTTTAATTTATAAATTAGTCTTAACCATTAACAAAACTAATACTAACAGTCACTTTATGAACTTATTTTTACCTACAACAACCTGCAATTTATTTTCCGGCTAATTAAAGGAAATCTTGTTTAATTTTTACCCAAACTAAACACAATTAACCATTGCTGTACTGGAATCCTATTACCCAAAAACTTTAAATTATGAACCAAAAAAAATTGCATTTAAACTTTATGAGCAGTTAACGGATTTAAAGCAAAGCCTTCTATTTCCCTTTTACTGACCGAATAGCTCCCTTCTGGATTTGCTATCCGAAACCTACTAGTATCTACTATTTTACTAACCTATAAACAGCACTACAAATATGAGTGTATTATGGAAGTTTAAATCGTTATTGATTTTTATGTCTATGTCCGTGGGGCATGCGCATAGTCATAACGTTGATTTTGCCAACCTATCCCTGCAGGACACAACCGAAACGGACTCTATTCCTACAGTCGATACCTTGGCGGAGTTAAAGCCACTTTATGAACTGGACCTACCTAAGTTCAACAACCTTCGGAACATGAAAGCCAATTCGCTGATTACTGCCAATAGTTTGCAGCAGTATATCAAAGGTGAATTACCAGGCGTCTATGTTTCTGAATCAAGCGGTGAGCCTGGAAGTAATATCCAGATGTTCGTGCGCGGTATCAGTAAACCTATCCTGAGCAATAGGGATATTTACAATACCCAACCCTTGGTCGTTCTAGATGGTGTTCCCTTAATCGGAGAACATCCTTTTGCGTTTGATGTGCAAAACTATGACATCGAACGTATCGGAACCGAAAACAACCTCCTGGGCAACATTGATTTCGACAACATCCAAAGCATCAAGGTATTAAAAGACCTTTCGGCAGTTGCAACCTATGGTCCGCTTGGGGCTAACGGAGTCATTGAGATCACGTCGAGGAAGACTGAAGGTGATGGCGACAAAAGAATAACGGTAAACAGTTATATCGGAATGTCTCAACGCCCTCGCGTCACTACCATAAACGGTGCCTATGAAAATTCATTTAGGAAGCAATTTTATGACCTCTACACCACCAATGGTAAATACAACCAGGACGATGTCTATCCAATCTATTTAAGTGACTCCTTAAATAACGATTACTATGGACCATCAAACTGGTCTGATAGCTATTATTCCAATGGACTCAACCATGGTGTCAATGCCAATATCTCGGGTGGTCAGCCTCGTGCTACCTTCCAGTTCTCTCTGGGAAATGTAAAAACCTCAGGAGTAGCGGATGACACTAAATTTGACAAGTACAATGCTCGTTTCTTCTTGAACCTGAGACCTTTCAAATGGCTAAACTTTGAAACCCTTTTCAATGCTTCGCGATTGAACAGGGACCGCAACAGAAACTTGCGCAACAGATTTGCCATGATGGGTTATCTTCCTGACCTAGGTGCTCCACTTGCTCCTAACAAGGAAGTTTATGATTCCTATCTAAAGGAATTCGACAAGAGCTTTGACAATAACTTCAGCAATATCCTGGAAGGATTCTTCCGTTTACAGGTAAATGTTGGAGCTTTAAAGATCCGTAGCAAGTTCGCCGTTGATTATAACGAAGGCTACCGCGACCTTTTCTACCCAAGCACCATCTTAGAGAAAAGTAATTTCGCTTCTAACTACTATGGTTACAACCAACGCTTATTGGTGGATAACCAAGTTTCTTACGATATAGAAAACGATGCAAACTATTTCTATTTCGAAGCTGGGAACACCTTGATGTGGGATACCTATAAATACAACTATGCCTATGCATACAAAGGTGTCAATGACTTCATCAAACTTAACCTATTGGAGTCTGACCCAAACAACGGGAACTATCTAAATCCTACTGCTTTCCCTAGACAATTGGTCTATAAGTTCTTGGACAGAACCAAACACAACATGGTCAATCTATACGGTAAAGCATCTTATACCTATAATGAATCCTATACCGCTGCATTGACACTTCGTTACGATGCATCATCAAATGCACAACCGACTACAAGATGGTTCTTCTCTCCTATCCTAGCCTTAGGATGGAATGCGAAGAATGACTTCATGAAGGACAACGAATCCGTTAGCCTATTTAATATCAGAGCCAGCGTAGGCAGGATGGGTCACTATAATCTGTATGATAATTACGGACAAGGACCTAGCTATACTTCAGAAATTGGCTATACCGGTAATGCAATCGTTCCGGGATACAATGGTTTTGCGGCATTGGTTCGTCCATATAATATAGGCTGGGTGGGATATGACCTTCCTTGGAGCTATTCGGATAACCTGAACTTAGGTTTTGACCTAGGTTTCAAGAACCGCGATATCCAAGTTTCCCTTGATGCTTACGTTCGCGATAGCAAAGATCAGTTGATCATGTTGCCAGGTAAGAAAGACTTCGGTTATGACTATCAATATGAAGCTGGAATGGATGTCCGCAATATGGGTATCGACCTTACTGCTTCAGGAAATGTAGTACAAAATGACAAGATCACCTGGAACACCGGGTTAGTATTAGGCGTAAACACAAATAAGCTATTGGCATTGCCAAATAACCTGGATGAAATCGAAGTGAACGACCGATTATTGAAAGTTGGTGAGAGAATCGATGCCTTCTGGTTATATGAAAACAACGGAATGTACCAAACAGACCAAGAAGTTCCGCAATCAGGGGGTCAACGAATGACCTACAATGGTATCATCTTGAAAGCTGGTGATCCAATCTGGTCTGATACCAATGGGGATAACCAGATCAGCAAAGAGGATAAAGTCCTACAAGGCAACATCATCCCTAAGCTTAGCGGTTCATGGAACAATATGGTTGCTTACAAAAACTTTGACTTGAACCTGAACTTCTACTTCAACCTTGGAAGAAAGATTGTCAACCAAGAGATGTCAAACCGTTTCAACTTTATTGAAAATGAGAATGCCAGCAGCATAAATTCCATCAAAGAGATCACCTACTGGGAGAAAAGAGGGGATTATGATCAATATCCACTTTACAACCCTTGGTCATCCGTTGCGCCATTCCAAACCAATCAATCCCTATTCCTTGAGGATGGTTCTTTCTTGAAACTTAGAACAGTAACCTTAGGCTATAATTTCAGGGATATCGTTGGAAACCGTTTAGGCCAAAAGGGAGATCTATATGTCTATTTATCTGCCAACAATTTATTTACTGTCAGCAAATATTCTGGAAGGGATCCAGAACTGGTGAATTACATGGGTTACGACCAAGGTTATTCCCTTCCGATTCCAAGAACATTTGCCTTAGGATTCAAACTTAAACTGTAACCGATCATGAAAAGAATATTAATCATTTTAATCGTATTGAGCCAAGTTTTCGTGTCCTGCAAGAAAATGCTGGACATCAATTCCACTCGATTGGTTTCAGAAGAAAATATGTGGCTTAGCATGGAGGATTCCAGAGCGGCCTTAATGGGAGTTTACGGATTGACCAAATCCGCACTGAATGATAACAATGCACATTGGATCTATGGCGATGTACGTTCCGGAGAGTTCTCCGTGCCTATCCGCCAAGACTTGAAAGCTATCGCCAAAAACGACCTGAATGCTTCCTTCGGCGTAATGAACGACCTAAAGAGCTGGAGACGTTGGTACGCAGTAGTGAATGCTGCCAATATCTTCCTAGAACGTATCCAGGAGGTAAAGGACAATGACCAACGCTATACCAACAACAATATGGTGGTGGATATCGCGCAAGCCCGTTTCCTACGTGCCTTTGCCTATTTCTATATGGTACGCATTTGGGGAGACGTTCCATTGATCGTCTCTTCTAAAGAAGGTACTTTTGATGATCAACCTCGCGAAGATCAGAGCAAGATATTGGCCTTTGTAGAACAGGAATTGCAAAAGGCAGCAGATGATCTTCCGTTCCTTTTTAGCTCCAATGACCCGCAGCAACAAGGAAATTACTACAACGAATCCAACAGCAGATGGGACGGCGCCTTAGCTCGTAAAACTACAGCTTATGCCATTTTAGCCCATGTTGCAGCCTGGCAGAGTAATTACCCTGATGCTGCAGCATACGCTAAATTTGTTATCGACAATCAACAGAAAGGTAGCTTGACTTTACTCCCTACCAATAACCTAACAGATCCAAATGGATTCTTCTACGATAAAAACCGGAATCAGTTATTAGGTTTCGGACATATCTACAACCATGTGGAAGGTTCCTTTACAGGGCACATTGAAGAGTTAACCTTGGCATCGCCCGTGGTAAACAAAAGTATCCCGGATATGTACATGTCCAAAGACAAGATCCTTTCCATCTTCAATGAATCTACCGATGAACGCTTCTCTGCTGATACCCTAGGAAATCCTGTAACCGAGGTTTATTTCAAAAACTTCAATGGACAGTATCCTATCTTCAGCAAAGTGAAATGTATCATGGGTGGAGTAACAGACCCAACGTTCAGGTTCTATTCCAGTGCCACCATTATCACCCGTCTTGAAGACATGTACCTATTGCGTGCAGAATCATTGGCGGTAATTGGTGAGCAAGCAGGAGCAATCGACCTATTGAATACCATCCGCGAAAGAAGAGGGCTTACGAACTATTCAGCAGCGAAAAATGGAGACTTGATCGATGCGATCTTCCAAGAAAGAAACCGGGAGCTGATGGGTGAAGGGCATCGTTGGTACGATATGGTCAGACAGTACAAGATCAAGAATGACAATTCAGATCTGAGCAATCTGATCCGTTCCAAAGGACAATATTGGCCGATCTCTGCCCAAGTCTTGACCCAGAACAAATTATTAACCCAAAATGAATATTGGAAATAAACCGTATAACCATGAAAGTCAACAATCTATTTTATAGTTTACTCTCCTTGATTTTGGTTAGCGGATGCACCAAAGACAATGGATATTACAACGAGACGGTAAATAAGGTGACTTATGATGGTACTATTTTGGAGTACCTTCAAAGTAAGCCCGGCGTTTTTGACTCCCTACTTAAAGTATTGGATCGCACAAAAATGCAAGCAGTGCTCGCTTCTAATGATAAATACACCTTCTTTGCACCAACCAACCAGAGCTTTCAATTAGCAATCGAAAACCTCAACAATACCCGCAAAGAATCGGATAAACCTTTGGAATATTTATCCAATGTGGACCTCCTACAATTGGATACCATGATGGCTCAATACCTGATCAAAGGCTTCTACCCTAGTGATTCCATGATGATGAAAGATGGAATCCAACTGCATGACTACAAATTCAAAAGAACGATGAACGCTAAATTAACCACAGCGACCTCATCAGGATTTGAAAGCGGCGGCCCTAAGGTCATTGAATACTCGGACACAAAGAACAGTCAGTTCACCAGAAACTGGATTACCGCAACCACTGCTTCCATCAACATCGAAGCAAAGAACGGGATGATCCACGTTGTTTCTCCGAACCATGTTTTCGGTTTTAACGACTTTGTGACCCGATTGACCTACATCCCACCTCCACCAAACTTATTTGTAACCGTCGGAGGTAAATTCTCGGTATCACGCGAGAACGATGGTGGTGTCAATGCCGTTGAAGCATCAAAATATGTGTTTGATGGCAACCCAGAAACCAAGTACCTGTTAGGTAGTTTCGGTGGAAACTGGATGCAAGTAGAACTAAACACAGCAACTGCAGCTAACTCCTATACCCTAACCTCAGCCAACGATGCGGTTGAAAGGGATCCAATTGACTGGACCTTGACAGCATCTGATGATGGAGAAAACTGGGTAACACTGGATTCTAAATCAGGCGAAGAATTTACATCGAGGTTCCAACAAAGGGTCTTCTGGATCAATAACACCAAAGCATACAAGTTTTACAGGTTAAATGTACAACGCGTTCGTTCTGGAGATCTATTCCAATTGGCCGACTGGAGCGTAAATAAAGGAACTAAATAATCTATTAACCTTAATTGAAGAAAAATGAAAATCAAAAATAGTATCCGATTGCTCTGTCTCTTTATAGGGAGTTATGGATTATTTACTGCATGTTCGAAAATGTACGACCTTCCTGAAGACAGGGATTTTATAAGCGAAAACATCAATTATATCATCAAGATCATTGAGCCTACCCTAGGCAGGAACAATGTCTTTACCTCCCTATCTGAGGACAACTCTACCCTACCGATGAAGTTTGAAATTGTCAATGCTAGGTATGGAGACGGTCGTCCAGTGACAGACCTATTTACCAAAGTCCAAACCTATGAATGGATCCAGGAATATGATGGCAAGGAAAAATCCCTAGCTGAAATTGAGGCGAAGAGAAGATTGGTTGAAAAACCAGCATTCGAAGTAGACAGCAATGGCCGAATGATTTTATGGGCAGGGGCAACAAATGCGATCATCAAACCAAGACCTGTCGATACGGTCTTGAAAACACAAGATATCCGTTTCTTTGACCTGAAGGTTCAGAACTCAGGCGGTACACAGATCATCAAGGATTTCCAATTTATCCCTTGGCGTGAGATCCCTTATTTTCCATCGACGGACATCAATCCCTATACAGGAGGAAAAGCTCCAGATCCACTACGGCCTAAGGATACCACTAGACAGGATTATATCATCCCAAGTTTCTTAAACAATGTAATTGGCGAAAGGACCCAATTGCCTTTGGTCAACAATAACATCCAAAAAGATGTGGTAGTTTACATCCGTCCATTTTCTGGCGGCAAAGGCAACAGCTTACGTTTCAAGTTCATGGGTGCTGACGGTAAGTTTATCAATCCCGTGAAATTCAATGAAACCAGATGGGACTTCTTAGTTCATGGATTCAATAAAGTGATGACCCCCGAATATGTGCAATATGATGTGGCTTATCCGATTCCATTGACGCCTTACCGCACAGACTTTTCAGATGCGGGCGGGGCACATGTGTCATTCTCTTATTCTCGATTGGGATTTGGAGGCGGGCGCACCGTGGGTCAATTTGGACTGAACTTCGCGATCTATAAAAAGGGAGATTGGGAAATTGTTTTCCATTTCCGTAATCAGAACCCAAAATTCGAGGATGAATAAACCTTAGCCTTATGAAATTACAGAAACTAATCATATTAATCTTAAGCATTTTTAGCCTACAATTTGCTTATGCTCAAAACCAAAACCTGCGTGGTCGAGTGGTTGATGAGTCTAATAACGGTATTGCCGGCGTAACAGTAGTGAATGCGGCGACCAATAGGGCTATTACGGCAACAGACGACAACGGTAACTTTGGCGTGAGTGTAGCCCCGAACACGGCTTTAATTTTTAAAGCTGTAGGTTTTAATCAAAGAAGAGTAACAGTAAGAGCCAACCAAACGACTCTAACCGTTCAGATGAGCTCTACACAGGACCAGGTAGAAGAAGTCGTGGTCCGTGGATATGTGGCCCGAAAAAAGGAAAATACCACAGGATCTTCTTTCACCCTTGGAGAAAAGGACATCCGTGACGTCCCTACTGCCAACCTTGAGCAATTGATGCAAGGTAAGGTTCCGGGACTGAACGTACAGGTAAATACAGGTGCTCCAGGATTTAGGGGCTCTACCCAAATCCGTGGTCTATCGACTCTTTCCACAACAGGTTCTGGTAGCGAGTCCATCTTGATGCCTACATCTCCCCTATATGTAATCGATGGGGTTCCGATGGATGCCGATAGAGCTTCAGAATTCGGTCTACAACAACAAGGGCCGGGTATCTCGCCGCTGTCCTTGATCCCACCTGAGGATGTACAAAGCATCGAAATCTTGAAAGATGCCCAAGCAACGTCACTTTATGGTTCTCAAGGTGCCTACGGGGTAATCATTATCACCACAAAACGTGGTAATTCTCCCGTGCCTAGAATCAACTATACACACAGTACCTTCTTGAAGACTCCACCAAAATTGAGAGAGACCTTAGGAGGTAATCTAGAACGCCAAATCAAAATCTGGCAAATTATCAATAACGCGAGAACACAAGCCGAAATTGACAGGATCATGCAAACCCCAATGCTTGCAGATAGTTTGAATGCATTCTTCAATAACTCGACTAACTGGCAATCCCTTTATTACCAGAATACATTCAACCAAAACCACAACTTGAGTTTGGATGGTGGTAATGAAATCCTTTCCTATAAATCCAACTTGGGTTATTATGGTGAAACCGGGGTAATCAAGAATACAGGCTTCAACCGCTATTCAGCTAACTTGAGAATGGATTACCGTCCTACAAAACGCTTTGAGTTTACAGGACAGGTATTTGCTCAGTTAGGTAAACAGAATAAAGGTGATGGTACAGGTATCCTTCAAACGGGGGTGTCAACAGGTGGTATGAACTCTACCCTATTGCCTCCTCCAGGATTCTTCTCGGCAGACAATGATTATATCGCGGCCATTAGAACCAAAAATGATAACAGTTCCAAATTGATCCGTCCATATGTGGAAGGTAAATTTGAGATCCTTCCTGGACTGAGATTACAATCGGCCATGAGTTATGAATTCGCCTCTAACAATGAAGACAAATTCACTCCAGCTGCAGCTGCAGGCCAGTTCTCAGAAGTGTATTCATTCGCAGGTCGCGAATCAAACCTATACAACAGAAATATCCTGAACTATACCAAGGATATCAATGAGGACCACAACATCTTTATCAACTTGTTCAATGAGGTAAGACATAACCAACGTCAAAATACCATCACTAAACAGGCTAGAACTCCTAATGATCAATTCGAAGGTCCTTTAGGTTTCGATGGTTATTTCTCTAGAGGTGGTGGTGTACTGTCCAACTTCAGAAATGAGAAAGCGCTATCATTTGCCCTTGCGACTACCTATAGTTACAAAAGCAAATATATCCTAGACCTATCCTATCGTTTGGATGGTTCCTCTGCCAATGGTTTCAAGAACCTATATACCAAGAACCCAGCAGTCGGAGTTCGTTGGAATGCGCACCATGAAGAATGGATCAAATCCCTTCCATGGATCAATCTTGCATCCCTTCGCTTTACATGGGGTGTAAACGTAATGCCAACCAGTACATTGGAACGTATCTATGGTAAATATGATATTTCAGGTCTTTACAATCAGATCAATGGTATCGGTATCAACTACGAATTTATTCCAAATCCAAACTTGTTACCAGTTACCTCCATGCAGTATAACTTAGGGGTAGACCTTACCTTCCTGAACAACAAAATTGAGATTATTTACGATACTTATTACAAGAAAGTGGACAACCTTTTGTTTGAGTCTTTCTTGAACAATACTTCTGGATTTGACAAGCTTAATTCCAATGATGCTGGACTAGCAAACTATGGACATGAGATTGCCTTAAACTTCCGTCCTCTTTCTGTAAACAGTCCTTTCAACTGGACCCTGTCCTTCAATGGTGCTTACAACCAAGACATCTTGTTGCAGTTGCCTTCAACCTTTAGAGGACAAGCCATCAAATGGGATACTCAATCTGATAAATTGCACATGGTAAACCGCGTAGGTACCTCAGCCCTATCAAATTACTTGTTAGAAAATATCGGTGTATATGCGACAGATGCTGATGTACCAGTTGATCCTGCTACTGGCCTTCGCTATCGTACTGCTGATGGAACATTCTTCCAAGCTGGAGACCCAATGTATGTAGATAGGAACGGAGATTATATCTTAGACAACCGTGACTATGCACGTGCTGGCAATACACAACCATTATGGACTGGTGGTATGCAAAACACCTTGAATTACAAAAACTTCCAGTTATCTGTCTATGCTTCATACACAGCAAAGAGAACCATTTTGAACTATGCTTTAGCACAACGCCTAAGCCTATACAATAATCCTTACGGAGGTAATTTGGTAGGTGGTCAAAGTAATGGAGCCAATTCCATCGTCCCTATTGAAAACCTAGATATCTGGTTGAAGGACGGTGATATTGCCAAGTATCCTTACCCATACGACTTCTCTAGAAATGCCAGCGTTCAACCTTTCCGTTATGATCAAACTCTATGGGAAGAAAACGGTAGCTATTTCAAGATCAACAACATCATCTTCGCTTATGTATTCGATCGTGATCTGTTGAGGAGATTTAAACTAGACCGTTTCCGTATCTATGCTTCTATGGACAATGTGTACACCTTCTCTTCGTATTCTGGGCCAAACCCTGAAAACGTAACGAGCTTAGGCCGCGATGCATCAAACGGATATCCAGTACCAAGAACTTACACCCTAGGCTTCAACCTTTCATTCTAATGACTATGAAAAAATTGATAAAAAATAAATTAGCTGTAATTGGACTTGGGATTGCCTTAGGGTTCAGTAATTCCAGCTGTAATAAATATCTAACCGTAGAACCCATAGACCGATTGACAGGTAACAATTATTACCTATCTCAACAGGATGTGGAAGCTAATATGGCCTTTATGTACGCAAAGTTCTTTGAAAAGATCAATGAAACATGGGTAATGGGTGCCATTGGAGAAGCAAGGTCTGGAGAAATATTTGTTTCCGACGGTGCCAATAACTTCAGTCAACGAAAGGTCGTAGAGGCATTAGGCAAAAATCAGTTACCAACAGCTATGTATTCCACACAGTTCGATTGGTATAAATTATATGTGATCACCGATTGGAAAAAGTATTATCAAGTGATCCAAAGTGCCAATATTTTAATTGAAAAATTAGAAGAAGGTATCCCTGGAGTTACCGGATCAGACCAGAGCAGATACATTGCTGAAGCAAAGTTCATCCGCTCATTCACCTACTTCTGGATGGTCAGGTTATATGGTGATGTTCCATATTATACCGATGCTTACCATACGGAACCACTTCCTCGTGAAAATATGGTATCTGTATTGAATAAGTGTATCGCTGACTTAACACCGCATAAAGATCTAATGCCTTGGTCATTGAATGATCCAGGACTTAGGGGAGCCAGACCAGCAAAAGGTGCCATTATCGCATTATTGATGCACATGAACATGTGGAATTCTAGCTTTGATCCAGGCAACAAACAAAAATACCTAACAGAGGCTGCTGCTTTAGGAAAGCAATTGATCGACAGCAAACAACATAAATTGGTTGCTCCATTCACCGATCAGAACTGGGCAGTGGTTACTAAAGGAAGAAGTGAAGAATCTCTTTTTGAGTTCTACAAGAGTATCAACTACGGCGACAATGTGGAAGCATTAGCACCTTTCTGGGACCACTTCTTGCGTTGGCCATATAAATTCCCTCGCTTTGACAACCAGTTGAGTCACTGTTATTTTATTTCCTCTTACATGAACCAGATCTTCCCGGAAGGCGATGCCGATAAGAGAAGAGAAATGTGGTTTGAGGATATTACTTCAGACAATGGAAGATTTGTGTTAAGGAAATTCGGAACCAACGTGTATGCTTCTGGAAACGAAGATAAAAACCCAGACAATACCTTTAGTATTTTCCGTTATGCAGATGCGATCTTACTTTATGCAGAGGCTTCTGCTGAATTAGGCAAAGATGCAGATGCAATAGCAGCAGTGAACATGGTTCGCGATCGTGCTCAAGCTGCCCGCTACGGCGGTGGCGGTGGTGCTGACCTGAAGAACTTCATATTCCTAGAAAGAGAAAGGGAATTGATCGGTGAAGGCATTCGTTATTTTGACCTTATCCGTACCCGAAGGATCTTAAGCTCTGAGTGGACCATGTCCCCGCTTACACTGGATCAATACAACCGCGGTGGTTGGACTTGGCCTATCGACCCATCGGCCCTGAACAACAACCCGTACATGAAATTAAATGAATACTGGACTACAATTGGACGATAAGATGAAAAAGATATTTAAACCCCTACACATCGCTCTTTTCCTTTTCGGAATCCTGTTTATAAGCGCCTGTAGTAAAGACGATTATTACGAGGATGGTGGATTGGCAAAGGCTGAATTTAATGGAACCATATTGGAATACCTGGAATCTAAACCGGTATTATTTGATTCCCTAGTCCAAGTAATCAAACTTGCCGGACTGGAAAATGAATTCAAGACCAAAGAGTTTACCTTTTTTGCTCCCTCAGATCCGGATATCAAGCAATTGATCGGAACTATTAGAACCGGTGGTTCACTCAATACCTACCTATTTAATATGGGTCTGGATACCATCCAAAAGTTGAGTGATATTGATTCTGCTATCTGGAGAAAAAACTTGCTGCGCTATATGTTCAACGGAAAGAACAAACTGGCGGACTACCCACAGATCGATTATTCGCTGATGGGTACATATCCAGGTCAAAACTATATTTCGCAATCGGGTAATGTATCCAATATTGGAGTGGTATTCAATGATATTATTCAGATGAGTGGAACTACGGAAGTATCCAGATTGAAATATAAAGGCTACAGACAACTGCACCTCTCGTATTTCCCAGATCCTTCAAACCCTGATGTTTATGTGACGTATCCCGTGGCGACCTCAGACATACAGCCCAACAATGGCATAATCCACGTCTTGGATTATAATAAAAGCTTTTTTGGATTGTATCCTGGATCGCAAGAAATGATAGAAGATGTTGCTCAAAGTAAACGATAAAATTATGAACAAGTTAGCTAAATATTATATATTCATATTTGCGGTCTTCGGATTGTTCTCATGCTCCAAAGAAGTGGATTACCATGCTGAACCTTATCAGGAAGGTAAACAAGCTTTGGGCATCGTGATGGAACGTACGCAAAAACCATCCCCTGAAACAGGTGGACCTGGAACCCAAGTGAAAATCAAAGTGTCGGGTCTGGCTGCCCATAAAGATAAAGCCGTATTTAACTTCAACGGTCAGAAGGCAGAGATTGTATCCATCACCGATTCTGAAATTACCGTTAAGGTGCCGGAATTCGCCAGCACAGGTATTACCAGTATCCTTATTGATGATATCATATTTTATGGTCCCAATTTCTCGGTTCAAGGAAAGGTTAAGATAGACCCTTCTTGGCAAGCAACATATGGTGCCTCTGGCGGTGGTGTATACGATTACTTACAAACCGTAGAAGAGAAAAATATCCTGATCGGTTCCTTTAACAACTATGAAAACAAAGGAAATATCAAACCGATCAATAGAATTGTCAGAACCTTTAAAAATGGACAGTTTGATGCGAGTTTCCGTCCTGGAAATGGAGTACAAGGATTCTTGAGCAGTATCATACAGATCCAAAATGCTTATTACATCGCCGGAAATTTCTCTGGTTATGATCAGCGGACCGACAATATCTCCAATTTGACCCGTATCAACTTAGTAGGACAGATCGATACCATGGCTGTAAAACCTTATCGTCCACCTCACCTACCTGATACCATCAAATACTACGCTAAATTCAATGGTGGTTTCAATGCTATGGTGAACAATATCAATGAACATAATGGCAAAATATTGGCAGTTGGTGACTTTAGATATCATATCCATAGAACTTACGGTAAACCAAACTATCTAGAGACCAGAGACTCTGTAATCCTAGATAGTACCGAGATCCGTTCTGTTGCTTTATTGAACCTGGACGGTACGCTTGACAAGACTTTCCGTTTCTCTGGAAACAAAGCATTTGCAGGTGCTAATGGACAGACCAAGGGCTTCTACCACAAAACCGGAAGCTTAAAAGGCAAAATGGTTGTTTTTGGTTCTTTTACCAGTTTCGACTCTGAACCTCATGGTTATATCGTTCGCCTGAATGCGGATGGAACTGTGGACAAAACCTTCAATGTCGGAAAAGGCGCCAATTATAAAGTGGAAAGTGTGACCTACAATGAAAAAACCGGAAAATATATGGTGAGTGGGGAATTCAACACCTTCAACGGCGTAAGTACGCCAAAATTAGTGATGCTAAATGCGAATGGATCGATTGATACCAACTTTAAAGTAAAAGCATTTAATGAAGGTGGTACCAGCAAATTTGCCTTACAGCTAGAAGATGGATTGATTGCCGTTTCAGGTAACTTCCTTACTTACAATGGTATTTCAAGGACCAACTTCATGATTATCGATGCGAAAGGCGATCTAGTAAGTGGCATGAACAATACCGGTATGGTTGGCGGTTTGATCTCGAGAATGTATGAAACGCGTTCTGATGATGGTAAGCGAGCGCTCTTGTTGTTGGGTGATTTCTACAAATTCGACAACATAGACACTAGAGGTATAACTAGAATAACCATTGAATAAACTCCTAATTATGAAGAAACGTATTTTAAACTCCATTTCAGCCTTCATGCTGATAATTCTGGGCCTTAATATCACTTCCTGTCAGGAGGAATTCTCTAAGGTTATTCCAGAAAACAATACGGATACCGTAGATGTAATCTACGGTACGCCAAAGGTATTGTTGTTGATAGCAGATGGTGCCCGCGGCGAATCCGTACGCACCTCCAATGTCACAACGATCAATGCCCTTCTGCCCCACTCCATTTACTCTTGGGTTTCCCTGAGTGAAGAAAACGCAGCAGGTATATATTCCAACTGGGCAAATTTGTTCACTGGTGTAAACTACAGCAAACATGGGGTAAGGGAAAATGATCTGGAAGCCAATAAATTTGATGCATATCCACTATTGGCTGCCAGGATCAAAGAATCGTCCGGTGATTCCATTAAGATGAGCACCATCAGCCCGAATGCTACCTTCCTCAAATATTTTGGGGCCAATACCAAAGCGCAGGCTGCCCAAAATGATGATGATGTAACCACGAAAGTAATCAATGACTTAAAGGACGAGAAGCTATCTTTCATTACAGGTCATTTCACAGCCATCGATGCCGTTGGTAAAACAGCTGGCTATGATGTTTCTAAACCTGCATACAAGGCTGCAATCGAGAAGTTTGATGGACAGGTAGGTCAGATCATCAAAGCCTTGGAAGCAAGACCTAATTATGCCAAGGAAAATTGGATGGTGATCATTACTTCAAGCCAAGGTGGCGATTATGAAATCCCACCAGCGCAAAATGACAATACCATCTTTAGTAATGCGGCATTGAACACATTTACCATAATCTATTCACCAAAATATGCAACCAAATTTATCGGTAAACCATTTATTGGGAATAAATTCATCGGTGATTTTATGCGTTTCAATGCTGAAAACTATGCCCAATTGGATGTTGGTGACAACAGTGTTTTCAATCTGGACAACGACGATTTCACAATCGAGCTAAAAATCAAAAAGAACAAAGGCCGTGACAATAACTATGCATTCTGGTATCCTTCCATTATTGGCAAGAGACAACATTGGCAAGGAGGCTGGGGTGAAGATCCAACAGGCATCGGATGGGTAATCCACCTAGATGGCGAGTCCTGGATTTTCAATGCCCGTGGTGATAAAGGAACGGGTGAGGTAAAAGCTGACCGAAACATGAACCGTGGTACCTGGAACTCGATCGCTATCACCGGACAGATGGTAGATGGCAAGAGAACCGTAAGGTTGTTCACCAATGGCGAGCAAACCAAGGAAGCTGACATTACAGGTTGGGGTTCCATTACATCGGATGCCAAATTCCGTATCGGTTTCCTAGAAACACGTGAAGGCTGGCGTTCTGATGCCTATATAGCCGATGTAAAATTCTGGAAAGAAGCTCTTTCTCCGGAAACGATCAGACAATACAGTTGTGATGTAGGTATTGTATCAAACCATCCGAATATCAATTTCTTGGCTGCCTATTGGCCAATGAACTCGAAGGATGCTACAACCATCGTGGATGAAGGTCCTTTAGGTGCAAACCTAAAAACAAACGGAACTTACCCGATTACCACATTGAACGATTTCATTTGTGCACCGACTTCGTCGACATTGAGTTCAATGGTACCTAGAAATATCGATATCTCTACGCAAATTATCAGTTGGTTGAAAGTACCAAGACAATTGAGCTGGGGTCTTGATGGTCGTGTTTGGATTGATAAATAAACCTATAGATTATGAAAACCATATTGAAATTATTCAAAAATATATACTTGCCCATCCTTTGTTTTTCAGTCCTTTTTGGATGTAAGGATACGGCTCTGGAGGATTTCTCCATCAAACCGGGCTCCGCTACGACGGTAGGTTCTGGGGACATTGCCGGAGGGATTACCAAAACCAATGAACAGATCACCGTTCCGGTAAGTATCAAATTGAGCAGTCCTGCTTCAAAGGCTTTTGATGTCAACCTAGCGGTGAATCAAAAAGCAGCGGCTGACCATATCAAAAGCAAGAACCTGGGCAGCAATTACATTGCTGTAAAACCAGAATCAATCTTTTTACCAAACAGTACCAAGGTAAATTTCGGAGCTGATTCTGCCGTGTTCAATGTGACCGTCACCCGTACCGAGGTGGAAAAATATTTCGGAAAGAACATTGTCATTGGATACAGCATTACCAATGCCGGGAAAGGAAACAATATTGATAAAAACAATGCAACAGGTGTTCTTATACTGAAAGTCAATGATCTGATCACGGAATCAGACATACATTTCATTTCCCTAACAAATGGCGCAGGAGCGATCTTAGAAGCTAAAAACCAAGTAAATTATGTCAGCTCCTCCTCGGGATTGACCATGCCATTGGGTATTAGCTTGGCCAGTTTCCCTGGATCTGCCTTTACCGTGGATGTGGTAACCTCGACTGATACCATTGCTCAATTGATCAAGGACGGTAAGCTACCAGCAAATACGGTTGGTCTTACACCTGAGCAATATACCATACCTTCTAAAGTACAGGTAGCGAGCAATGCGAAATCTGCAGGTCTTGAAATCAACGTTCCTTGGTCGGTGGTCAATGCTAATCTGGACAAAAAATTAGCGGTTCTTGTAGAACTGAGCGCTCCTACCCTACATGTGCTTAATCCTCAGAAAAACTATAGTATCATTCTGATCGATTCAGAAAATGTGGTGGAAGTAGATGTGACCAATGATGCTGAATATTCTTACAGCAGAAATAATGATAATCAAAATGAAAATGCTGTCAAATTGATTGACAACAATTACAACAGCAAATTCCTATTGTTTGATTTCGTAGACCTCGAATTAAAGCTTGTTTATAATGAGCCGCAGAAGATTGGGGCTTATACCTTCACTTCAGGAAATGATGCTCAAGAAAGAGATCCAGCAGAATGGGTACTTTATGGATCCAATGATGGAACTACTTGGGAAGCTTTGGATACACGCAGAACGGAAGTTTTCAATAACCGTACAGAAACCAAACGCTTTAACATTGAATTCCCTAAAGCATACAAACAGTTCAAGCTACATATTGAAAGAACTAGAAGCAGTAGTTTATTCCAAATGGCGGAATGGAGAATGGTTAGAATTCCTTAACAATTACAATGATCAGAACGATGAAAATAATGAAATATGCATTTTTCTGCTTGATCTTGGCTTCGATCAGCAGCGCATGTACAAAGGATGAACAGGGGGTTCCTGAAATCATAGAGAAAGAGCCGAAGCCAACTGCTGCTTTTACCTATGCTTTGGCAAATGCCAATGACCCCTTTACCTATAAATTCGACAACAAGGGTACCAATTTCATGGAAACACGTTGGTCCTTCGGGGATGACAGTACATCCTCTGTGGCTGCACCATCACATACCTTTTTGAATACGGGGACATATGTCGTGAAAATGGTAGCCCTAAATGGAGAAGGATATTGGGCACAACGCGAGGAGACGATCCGGATCTCTGCAGCCAACCTGATCAAGGTAAATACCAAGACCCTTGGAGCAGGCAAACTGAACCTTTCCTTCACTACCAGTATGGCGGTGAGCAAAACGGAATGGCGTGATGGATATAAATCCTCTGGAGCGATCCTGAGTACCGACAAAACTATTGACCTGACCTTTGACCCGGGAACCTTCAAGGAAATCCAGCTTAAGCTGACGACGGCTAAAGGATCGGTTGCACTCATGAATCTTTTTGTGTCCGAATTGGGACTGATCAAAGATGTGACTACCTTTGAGAACATGTTCTCGGTATCCCATGAGAACAATGGTGGCCCGGATGGTGGAGAAGGATCCAAGAAAATGATCGACGGTGATATCACTACCAAAATATTTGTGGGTGGTGTGGGACCAAATATGAGCTGGCAGTTCCTATTTGACTCGCCGCAAGTCGTGAATGGCTATAGCATGACCTCAGGTAATGACTCGCCAGACCGTGACCCAAGACGTTGGAAAGTGGAAGGCTCCATTGATGGTAAGACTTGGGTAGTGGTTGATGAAAGAGGTCCAGAATACTTCACGGAAAGAAGGCAGTCTAGAACCTTTAGATTCACCAATACCACGGCCTATAACTATTACAAATTCTCCATGACTGAATTGAATGGAGGAAGCAACTTCCAGATTTCGGAAGTCCGTATCCTCGAATTCCCTCACTAGAAATTCCACATTAGAATTTAATACGTTAGTGAAAACCTGGTTGCTGATTCTGTTTACAGAAAAAGCAATCAGGTTTTTTTTAATCATTCCTTTTTAGGAATTATTTTTTCAGTTTGACCTCATTGGAGACACATTGCTAAAACTCGCAAAATGCGCTAGAAAAATCTAAAAGAAATCCCGAAGCATTCCTGAAAATGTCTTGAATGAAACCAAAAAAAATCTCGCTGCATCTTTTGAAATGCAGCGAGATTTTTTTAAAGTATTTAGTAATTAGTATTTAGACACCGATTGAAATAAATCAAGACCTAAATTAACCGATTAAACTATGTAGTAAAGTCTAAATACTAAATACTTTCTACTAATTACTATTTAGCTTCAGTATTCAAAGCCTTAGAAGCCTCTAGCGAGATAGCAGTTTTGTCAAAGCGGATTTTCACGCCATTACCTACGTCTACCAAGAAAGTTTTGTCACTTACTTCAACGATACGGCCATGGATTCCAGCAGTAGTCACTACTCTAGAGTTTACACCAATTTCTTCGATATATTTTTTGTGTTCTTTTTGCTTTTTCATTTGTGGTCTAATCATAAAGAAATAGAAAACCACAATGATTAATACCATAGGAATTAACTGTGTAAAGCCACTTCCTCCTACTTGTAATAAAATTGTTGAAATCATTTGTATATTATAGTTTATAGTTACTTATTAGATTGCTTCTACTTCACCTTTCAGTTGAACGGTGCTGATGTTTGCCTCAGCGTTGGAAGCAATGGTGATAATTTTTTGTTGTTGTCCTACCTGACCACTGCTATTGAATTCCACAGCGATTTCACCAACTTTCCCTGGCAATACCGGAGTCGTGGTAAAGGTAGGTGTGGTACAGCCACAGCTCGCAGAAACTTGGGAAAGGATTACTGGGCTAGTTCCGGTGTTTTCGAATTTGAAAACATGCTTAACCACTTCGCCTTCTTTAATCTTTCCGAAATCATAAACGGTTTCCTCGAATTGCATCTTTCCGATTCCATCGTTTCCTTTAGTTGCTACTGTTTCGGTAGTATTTTGCGCATCAGCATCTGCTTTCTTGCCTTCTTGGTTACAAGAAGCAAACAGAACTGTTGCTGCAACAAATGATAAAATAAGTTTTTTCATGTTAATATGATTTAAGCGATCAATCCCCTACCTTCTTTTTTGATTCGTCTTTGCGCGTTCAAATCAGCAAGGATTTTATCTAAGATACCATTGATAAAGGTACTACTTTTCAAGGTACTGAATGATTTAGAAAGTTCGATGTATTCGTTGATGGTAACTTTTACAGGAATTGTCGGGAAATTGATCAATTCAGTGATCGCCATACGCATCAATAGATTATCTACCAAAGCGATACGGTCTGACTCCCAGTTCTTGGTTTTCGCAGCCACCATATCTTGGTATTCATCTGTATATTTGATGGTCAACTTCAATAGATCGATGATAAAGTCTTTGTCCTCTAACCAACTTGGTGTCAGATCAGCCAATTTGTTTTTTGCAGGAACTTCGGAACTAAAATTCTTGAAGGTCTTGGCAATCATAGCTTGAAGAACCTCTTTGTCCACTTGCCAATTGATGAAACGTTCATCTAAGGCTTGCTCGATATCTGGAGACTTAAGGATAATCTTTTTGAAGATGTACTTAATGATATCTTTTTCAGCTGAGATGGAACGGTCTTCAAGATTTAGGTATTCCAGATAGGCCTCTGAGTCCTTGAGTTGGGAAAAGATAGAACGAACAATTTCTGGATCGTAATTCCAATCAACTTTATAGCGCTTTACCTTTTCAAGGTACTCACGGTTTTGGCGCAAGGAATCAATGAAGGTATTGCTATTTAATTTTGTAGAAGTAAAGGTCTTATCTTTATCGCTTGGGATCCACTTATTTGCGATTCCTTCCACATCGACTAGGACATACTCAGCCACTTCATCTAGGAGATTCAGCGTCCAGATGTACATTTCATCGACTTCCTCCACACTTTTGAGCAGACTTTTCTCAAAATTGACGATGTTCTTGTCTTCCGACAAGCTGTAGGCATACAATGTCTGCATGACCTTTACCCTAAGGTGTCTTCTATTTAGCATAATTTATTGAAAGAACGAATATTTAATAAAGAACGATATTATACTATATTATTTTAATTTTCTCATGTCCTGAATACGCTTTTCAGCTAATTCTTTAGCGGCCTGATGAGTTGAGATATTTTCTTCTTTTGATTTTTGGATAACGTGTCTTGTTGCTGTGTAAATGTAACGGATCAGGTGATCAGTGCGATCAGCACCATAACCTTCTAATTCCGAGAAACAGCTGATCAATGCACCTGCATTGATTAAGAAATCTGGTGTGTATAGGATGTTGTTTTCCTTCAGTAATTCAACGGTTTTTTCCTCTTCCAACAATTGGTTGTTTGCAGAACCAGCAATGATTTTACAGCGCATACGTGGAACTGTATCCGGATTAACGGTTCCTCCTAAAGCACATGGAGCATAAACATCAGCATCCAATTCAAAACTTGTAGAGTACGTAATAGGTTCAGCTTTGTATTTGGCTGCGATCTTCATCTTACGCTCTTCGGTCATGTCGGAAACATATACCCTAGCATTCTCAGCACGTAATAGAGAAACCAGATGCTCTCCTACACTACCTACCCCTTGAACTGCGATCTTTCTTCCGGCAAGGTTATCATCGCCATAAAGCTCTTTGATAGCAGCTTTGATTCCGTAATAAACACCTTTGGCGGCAAATACGGTTGTATCACCAGAACCATTCAATGAAGTTGGCAAGCCAGCAACATAATTAGTTTCTGCGTGAATGTATTCTAAGTCTTTTTGGGTGGTACCAACATCGATGGAAGCGATAAAGTTTCCATTCAATCCGTTGATAAACCTTCCAAAACGACGCATCAAGACTTCTGATTTTTCGGTTCTGTTGTTGCCAATGATAATGGCACTACCTCCACCTAGGTTAAGACCGGCAAGGGAAGCTTTGTAGGTGATCGCTTTAGATAAACGCAAGGCATCTTCGATAGCTTCAGCTTCGGTTGCATAAGGCAACATACGAACGCCACCGATAGCAGGTCCTAAAGTGGTGTCATGAATAGCTACAATAGCTTTCAAACCAACTTCCTTATCATTACAAATGAAAATATTTTGATGGTCTGAAACACGCATCAAATCAAATAGCGAGGTAGAATCTTTTTGCATAAACAAACAAAATTAACAGGTACAAAATTAGCAAATTATTTAGTTCTTTAGCCAAAAGCCTTAAAATATTCGATTTAAGGCAAACTATTGACATTATCACAACTTTACTGCATAGTTTATTGAAAATTATCCATTATTTTTGTTCAAATGAAGGAACTATCATACCTCAATAAATTTTTCTATAAATATCGTTGGCGCGTAATCCCAGGTGTGATATTCGTAATTATATCCAATTACTTCGGAATTCTGCCTGCACAGGTCATCCGTGAAGCTTTTGACTTGGTCAAAGAGAACATCGACCTGTACCGGTTGTACGATGGTTTTGATAGGCAATCCATCATCTATGAGGTATTCAGTAAATCCCTTCTGTTTTTTGGTATCGTCGTCCTGGTCTTGGCCCTGTTGCGCGGGATATTCCTCTTCATGATGCGCCAGACCCTGATCCTGACCTCAAGACATATTGAATATGATATTAAAAATGAAATCTACCAGCATTATCAGCAGCTAGATTTCGCCTTCTACCGTAGGAATAATACGGGTGACCTGATGAACCGAGCGACGGAAGATGTCAATCAGGTCCGTAACTACCTAGGTCCAGCAATCATGTACGCGATCAATACGGTTGTATTGTCCATCATGATCATCTATGCCATGTACAATGTCAATGCGACATTGGCTACTTATGCCCTACTGCCTATCCCGATCATTTCGGTGATAATCCTGTTTGTAAACAAGGTGATCAATAGACGGAGTGAACGGATCCAGCGTCAATTGTCGCAACTTTCTTCATTTGTGCAAGAGACTTTTTCTGGTATCCGCGTTATCAAGACCTACACCCGCGAACAGGACAAGATGGACAAATTCAAGGTGGAAAGTGACCGCTATAAGGACATCAATCTGAACTTGGTTAAGGTCCAGGCTGTCTTTTTCCCTTTGATTATTTTCTTGATCGGCTTCAGTACCATCATTACGGTATATATCGGTGGCCTTGAAGTGAACGCTGGTAACATCACTGCGGGAAATATCGCGGAGTTTATTATCTATGTCAATCAATTGACCTTCCCGGCGATGTCCTTGGCTTGGGTGACTTCGCTTATTCAACGTGCTGCAGCATCCCAGAAGCGGATCAATGAATTCCTGGACACCAAATCTGATATTGCTACCGGCCAACTGACGCATGAACTGCACGGTGATATTGAGTTGAAGAACGTCTCTTTCACCTATCCGGAGACAGGCATCAAGGCCATAGACAATGTCAGTTTCCATATCCCTGCTGGTAAAACCATGGCCATCATTGGAAGAACAGGTTCAGGTAAATCCACCTTGGCCAACCTATTGATGCGCATGTTTGATGCAGACCAGGGTGAAATCCTTTATGACAGGCATAACATCAAGGAATATGAACTAAAATCGGTGCGAGAGCAAATCGGCTTTGTACCGCAACAGGTTTTCCTTTTCTCGGATACCATTGCCCGTAACATTGCATTTGGTCTGGACCAAGTTGATACTCCAAAAGTGGAGCAGGCAGCTAAAGATGCCGTGGTGTATGACAATATCGTCGGTTTTGACGAAGGCTTTGAAACCCATATAGGTGAACGTGGAATCACCCTTTCTGGAGGACAGAAGCAAAGGGTTTCCATTGCAAGGGCACTGGTAAAAGACCCTAGGATCTTGATGTTTGACGACTGTCTATCGGCCGTGGACACCAAGACCGAAGAAGAAATCCTTCATAATCTCGGCAAAATCATGGATGGCAGAACCTCCATCATCATCGCCCACCGTATCTCCACCATTAAAAACGCGGACCATATCATCGTCCTGGAAGACGGTAAAATCATCGAAGAAGGTACCCACGAACAGCTCCTGAATATGGATGGTGAATACGCCTCCCTCTACGAAAAACAATTGTTGGAGGCTTAAAAATTATCCTCAGAAAATATTTTCAAATAATTCGTTTCCCCTCCTGTTAAATCAGATGTAAAATATTTACATTTGACTATAATTATTACCAAATCATTATGAAATCTATGTTGTTAGGCCTCTGCATGGTATGTGTATGCCTATTGGGGAAAGCTCAAGACAATCCTTTACCAAAATTGGACTTGGCATTATTCTCTACTGACCACAAGCAGAACGATACTTCGGCACATGCAATTGTATTATTTGAACATGGGAGAACTGAACTGGAGTACAGCGAAAGCGACCGAGCCTTGATGGTGGTCCACAACGTGCATGTTCGGATCAAGATCTTGGACAAAGAGGGTGCTAGTTCAGCCAATATCAATATCCCACTCTATAAGTATGGGTCTGATATGGAATATGTGCGGGACCTCAAAGGTAGAACCCATAATTTTGAAAACGGCAAACTCGTAACAGATGACCTGAAGAAAGAAGCCATCTTCACCGATAAAGCCTCCCAATATAGACATGAATTAAAATTCACCCTTCCCAATATTAAAGACAACTCCATTATTGAATATTCTTACAGACTATCATCTCCAGGTGTAAGAACCTTCAGGACTTGGTACTTCCAATCGGATCTGCCAAAGCTGCATAGTGAATATGTTGCAGTTATTCCCGCAACATTTGTCTATAACACTAACTTGAAAGGCTATTTGCCGTTATCGGACCAGAAATCTACGGTTTTGAACAAGCATTTCCTTTTGGGTGGTGATAGACAGGATTGTTCGAAAATGACATATATCATGAAGGATGTTCCAGCTTTCAAGGAAGAAGATTATATGTTGGCTCCTATCAACTATATTTCGTCGATCAACTATGAGCTCAGGACTTACCTCGACCCAACTGGACCGCATACCAATTATGCAAAAAACTGGTCCGATATCGACCAAGACCTGATGTTGGAAAAAGAATTTGGTGGACAGATTAAAAATAAAGGGGCTTTTAAGGATATAATGCCTGGGATATTGGCAAGCAAAGAAAACAAATTGGACAAGGCTAAGGCCATTTACTATTATATCCAGAAAAACATTACGTTCAATAATGTCTTGGGAAAATTTGCTGAACAAGGAATAAAAAAAGCCTTAGAAACTAAAAAAGGCAATATTGCTGATATTAACCTCGGCTTGGTAGCGGGATTGAATGCTGCTGATATTGAGGCTTACCCTGTCATAATCTCTACCCGTAACAATGGTATCCCAAACTTTCTGTTCCCTGCGATGACGGATTTCAACGCAGTTATCTGCATGGCTAAGATTGATGGAAAGGATTACCTTTTGGATGCCTCTGAAAAGTTCCTTCCGTTCGGTGAACTGCCCATGAGCTCCATCAATGACCGCGGTAGGGTTATATTTTCGAGAAGCAATTCGGATTGGGTTCCGTTAAAGAATGAAATATCCTCGAGGAAACAGTATAATATTCTTGGAAAATTGGACAGTACGGGCAAGATTACAGGAACTATCCGTATTCAGTACTCAGGATTGGACGCTCTTTATAAGAGAAATGAGATAGACAGTTATAATAGCTTTGAAGAATATGAGGAAAAACAGATGGAAAAAGTTACCTCCCTAAGGCTATTGAGCTCCAAAGTGGAAAATATTGATGACATGGAAAAACCTCTTGTTGAACAGTTGGAATTTGAAATGGACCTAAGGGAAAACTTTAGACCTGATGCGATCCTCTTGAATCCGATAATCTACGAGAGAATGAGCAAAAACCCGTTCAAACTGGAGGAAAGAAATTACCACGTGGATTTTGGCGCGCCAAGAAGCGAGACTTACAATATCAATATCAGCATTCCAACTGGTTATACCATTTCAAACAAACCTAAGGATTCTGCCATGTCCTTACCGGAAAGCACAGCTAAATACACCTTCAGGTCCTTGTATGACAACAACATTTTGATGTTGCAGCAAACAACCATGTTGAACAAGGCCATTTTCACTCCCGAGGAATATTTTCACCTGAAAGAATTCTTCTCTAGGATCATCCAACAACAAATGACTGATTTTCAATTCAAGAAGATATGATCAGAAAAATAGGATTTATACTTACTTTCCTCCTGTTGAGCCAATATGATTCATTTGGCCAATACGAGGTTTCCAACATACCGAAGGAATTGCTGAGCCGTGCGTCGGCAACAGTCCGTGAGGAACATACCACTTACGATATCAAGAGCCCTAGCGAGATGATCGAAACAGGACGACGCGTGATTACCATCCATAACAGCGCTGGAGAAGACTACAACAGTATCACGATGTCTTATGACAAGTCCAAACAGATCAAGAACATCAAGGTAGAGGTCCTAGATTCGGATGGCAAGACTGTAAAGAAATATTCCATGAAGGATTTTAAGGACTATAGCGCTTCTGATGAGGGAACTATGTTCACTAACACCAGAATAAAGCACTTATCCCCTTCACTGCCTTCTTTTCCCTATACAGTAGCAACAGAGTATGAGGTTCGTCATAACCAAACACTGGCCATCAATTCTTGGCGCCCTGACTTTGCTGTTGACATCTCCGTTCAAAAGAGCAGTTATGAGATCTTGGCGGATCCCAACTACACCTTGAGGATCTTGAAAAAGAACCTCAAAAAAGAGGGCAAAGAAACCATTAAAGGGAAACAGAAATCTTACTATTGGGACATCGAGAATATCAATGCGGTTCGTTCCGAACCCTATAGCCCAAATAGACATGAGACTGGCATGCGCGTTTTTGTAGTTCCTGAATCTTTTGAATACTACAAACATGCCGGAAAAGCCAATGACTGGAAATCTTATGGAGACTGGCTGAACAGCGCCTTGCTAAAGGACAAAAGAGACTTGCCTGCAGCAACCGCAGCAAAGGTTAAGGAGATCTGCAAGGACCTAAAGACCGATCAGGAAAAAGCCAAGGCTCTCTACGAATATCTACAGAAAAAGACAAGGTATATTTCCGTTCAGGTTGGTATCGGTGGACAGGAACCTTTTCCGGCATCTGATGTAGACCGCTTAGGCTATGGCGATTGTAAGGCTTTGGTAAACTATATGCAATCATTATTGGATGTAGTCAATATCCCCTCCTACTATTGCATCGTGGAAGCGGGCAATCGAAAGATGAATATCGAACCTGAATTTGCAAACCTCATCGATGGAAACCATGTAATCCTTTGTCTACCGTTTCAAAATGATACCACCTGGCTGGAATGCACGAACCAAGATCTTCCATTTGGCTACCTAGGCGATTTTACCGATGACAGGCTGGTATTGGCCATGACCGAAAATGGTGGTAAGATCTTAAGGACTGACAGCTATCCCTATGATGAGAGCCTACAACATAGAAAAAGTATCTTTAAGCTGAATACCGATGGAAAGATAAGCGGAATGATCAAAACTGAATTTTCAGGCTTCCAGTTTGAAAATCACTTCCCTAACGTAAAGAAGATCAAGGATGAGCAGATCAAATCGCTAGCTAGGCAATATGACATCAACCGTATCCAATTCAAGGACATTAAGTATAGTATTAACAACAATGGCAAGCTTTCGCTTACTGAGGACCTAAATATTGAAGCTGAGAACTTTGCTATCAAGAACAATGACAACGTCACGGTATTTCCGAACTTCCTGAACCGTAGCGCTTCGATCCCTGACATTCGAAACAGGATGAACGTCGTTCGGATCTCAAGGGGCTATACCGATATCGACGAGACAGAAATCGAATTACCGGAGAATCTTTCAAACAATATTATCCCGATCAACAAAAAGTTAGAAGTCCCCATGGGTACTTATGAGTTTCGTGTGGATATCAAGGACGGCAAGATGATATGCTATAGAAAGCTGCAACTCCGTGAAGGTGAATACCCTGTATCGAGCTATGCGGATTTCAGCAAGTTCATGTTGGATGTATCCATCACGGACGGCACAAAATATAATTTAGCATTGAAATAGGAAATATCGGAAATTCCAGTATATTTGCTGCGCTAAGGGGGATTAGCTCAGCTGGCTAGAGCGCTTGCCTGGCAGGCAAGAGGCCACCGGTTCGAATCCGGTATTCTCCACAATATAACGCAAGAGGCAGGATCAAGCATGATCCTGCCTCTTGCGTTAGACATAAGACAATAGACACAAGACATCAGACCTTTCCATTCGCGATCTTAGAACACTACTTCATTAAGCTATATCTAATAAAAAAATAGACAAAGAAAAAACAATAGAACTTTCTTAGTGGCCATGCCCAGTCTGATGTCTGATGTCTAAAACAAGAAAAGGTCTATTTGGAATTCCAAACAGACCTTTTCTTGTTTTTTTAAACTAACCTTAGTTGTTTTCTTCTACTGGAAGAACTGAAACGTAAGATTTGTTGTTTGCTTTTTTACGGAAAACTACTGTACCGTCGATTAAAGCGTATAAGGTATGATCTTTACCGATACCAACGTTAGCATCAGGATTGTGCTGAGTACCACGTTGACGTACGATGATGTTACCAGCGATAGCTTGTTGACCACCGAAAATTTTGATACCTAATCTCTTACTGTGTGACTCACGGCCGTTCTTGGAACTACCCGCACCTTTTTTGTGTGCCATTTCTTTATTCTAATTTATGACTTGCGTCAGATTAAAAATTCGATTATAAACTGATACCAGTGATCTGGATTTTAGTGAAGTGTTGACGGTGACCGTTTTTCTTTTTGTAGCCTTTACGACGTTTTTTCTTGAAAACGATAACTTTTTCACCCTTCAAATGTGACAAAATAGTAGCTGAAACTTTAGCACCTGAGATACTTGGCGTACCTACAGTAAACTTACCACCGTCTTCTGCTAACAATACATTGTCAAATTCAATACTAGCGCCCTCGTCTCCTTGTAAACGGTGTACAAAAAGGTACTGGTCTTTTGCAACCTTAAATTGCTGTCCTGCTATATTTACTATTGCGTACATTGTTATTTATTAAAATTGTTAATATTTAATGAGTCGCAAAGATAGAATATATTTTTCATTTCAACAAAACTATTTCATCTATTTTAATACTGTTTTGTTAACATACCTCAAGCAACCTATTCCTCTGGTTTCAGTAGATCCAAGGTCTGCTTTATTTGCTTCAAATAACGTCCATACATCTTTTGGATCACCCAACGGAACAGAAAAGTTCCTCCAACAATTATGGTGCCCATACTCCCAAAATAAATCAGCTTGCCTGTGAACCCAAATGTAAGCGCTCTACCGATTGCATCTTTACTGCCCTGATCCATTTCCAAGGTCGCGGTCATCAACCCTATTGATAGACCGAAAGCCAAACTCATGACAAATCCCACAAAGAAAAAGGTATGATAGAATTCAATGAAATACCGCAGTTCATAGTAAAACCACATCAGGTTATCCCGGCTATCATAGCTCAGGTTATAGGAATGTTTATAAAACTTGAAAAATTTGAAACAGAAGAAAAACATCAGACTGAAGAACAGGAATGCAAAGCTGACTATTGTAAAAAAGACGACCGGTTGAATATCAACCTTCAGACCTACATAACTGAGCCCGACAATTGCCAATACCCCTAACACGAGCAGCCCGTAAAAATCCAGCCTCATATTTGCGCGCACCTTATCAATGGCATTATTCGCATGTTCGACGGACAGTTGAACTTCTTTCAAATCTTTCCCTTCTCCTTCCTCTTCCCATGCCTTCTTTAAATCGTCAAAATTCATATCCTTGTTTTTTAATGATTTCCTGTAATTTATCTTTGGTCCTATTCAGCTTCACCCGTGCATTTCCCTCTGAGATCCCCAACTGACCCCCAATTTCGCGATGGGAAAACCCTTCCAAGAAAAGAAAGATCAAGGCCTTTTCCACTTCATTGAGCTCTTTGACCGCTCTATAGAAATAAGTTAAGCGCTCTTCTTTCACTGAATGATCAGAATGATCCACAACATCAAGATCCTCGATCAGACTTTCCGTCTTTGGGGACTTTTTGTCCTTCTTCACAAAGACCAATGCCGTATTTAAGGCCACACGGTACATCCATGTAGAAAATTTGCTCTGTCCTTTAAAGTTTTCATAGGATTTCCATAGCTGATACAGCATTTCCTGATAGAGGTCCTCCCTATCAAATTCATCGTCCATATAAATCTTAGAGAGTTTATATAGGATGCCTTTGTGCTGTTCAATAACTAATAAAAATTCCTTTTCTTTAATTTTCAAAGCCAATAGTTTACCAATTCCATAAGTTAGTATAGATTATGGCAATACGTTACAGAAAAAATAAAAAAATTGGGAAAGGTTAGGTTAGATGACCTTGATTTCACCTTTAATAGGCACCTGTTGTTTCCAACGGCCTTTCAAGGTGCTCAGATATCCGGTTTGTTTGTTCTTGATCTTAAAAGTAAATTCGCATTCACGGTTTATCACTGTAACTTCAGCATATACCGTTTTCATTGAATTCGCAGGTACAATGATATCTACAGGTTGAGTTGCATTTGCCATATAAGGGGTAGATTGTACTCCTCTGACATATTTGACCTTTTCGTCCCAGACCTTCGCCCCTTGATGCTCCAATGCGATCATACTGATCAAACTATCAGGTGCTGGAGTCCAATCGAAAACACTGAAAAAATTCGCGCTGAATTCTGAAACAACATTCACACTCTTATAATACTCCTTAATAGGAGTTTTAATGGTCATGGGATTGCTTGCTTTGTTATCAATGATAGTACTGTTCAGCTTAAGAACAGTTACCTTACGTGCATCAGTCTTTTCGGTAATGATCTTATCAACCAATTCATAGTCGCCACCTCTCTCTTGGATGATCTCAATTTCCTTGGTAGACTCTTGGTCCTTAATTCCAATCAACAACCTTCTCGGTTCTGCGCTGAAGTTTTCGGTCATGGAAATAAATAACTTTCTAGGGTCATTTCCTTTTTTCTCCAAAGTAATGAAACCTTGTGAATTTTCCACGCGACCTACCCCTCCTAATCGCATGATTTGCAAACGGGAATCTAATAGATACTTAGTTGGATTAATATTCCTGACATGAACCACCTCCCAGTTGTCGGAGGCCATAGGAACTTCTTTATCAACAAAACCGGTATTGGTCTGGATATTAGCCTTTTCCTCCTTTACGAGTGGCTTCTGGAAATCTGGTGCTTTCTCGCAAGATGAAAGACACAAAACAGACATCAACAATAGTGTGCTTAAAAAGCGAAATGGGGTCTTCACTGGCGAAAATTGTTATAATATATCGCCAAATTTATTAAATAGTATAATATGTTGTAGACAAATAGCTATAAAAATAAAAAAAATACCGAAAATAAATACTACATATTGATTTTGGCATGATAAAACACCTTTTTATCGATCAAATTATAGTCCTCATCATAAACTGGCTCATAGACAACGACATAAACTGGTCTCACCATATCTTCCAACTTGAAGGATTCACTGAACTCAGCCAGATAAAAAGAATTTACAGTGCGTTCTGCCAGCCATTCCTGCGGGGTTCCATAAGGGTCCTTATCAAAACGATGGTCATCGATAGCTGTAAAGTACCAATAACTTGGCGCTTCATCCGAAATCGTGGTCGTCAGGTCTTCATTGAATCGACCTTCAGCCATGCCCGTATTCTCAAACCACATGACTTCCATATCGGCCTCTCCTATTGCAGAACGGTAAATATCTTCATCTTGGGTGATCCCAACACAAAAACCATCTGTATTCCTTACATGAAAAACCAACTTGAAAGGTTTTCTCTGGATATTGAACACCCCATCCTTGGCAGTCAATGTTTGATAATCCTGCTTGATCTTGATATTTACAGACTCTTGAGCCTGTAAGCTCAAATAGCTCAAAGAAAATAGACAAAGAAGGATCAGCTTGATGTTTTTCATAGTGCAAATAAACAGAAATCCCCCAGAACAATAAATAACTGTTTTGGGGGATTTTTATTTCGTCCCTACAGACCTTATCCTACGATCTCTTGGATCTCGTTCATTATTTTTTGAGCGATTGCCTCGGCAGCTTCTGCCGTTGGGCCTTCCGAATAGATACGAATGATAGGCTCGGTATTGGATTTACGAAGGTGAACCCACTCATTCGGGAAATCTATCTTCAGTCCATCAATTGTAGAATGTTGTTCGTGGGCATATTTTGCTTGCATTTTCGCCAACAGATTATCGATATCCAAATCAGGAGTAAGCGTAATCTTATTTTTTGACATATAGTACTGCGGAAGCTCAGCACGGTATTCCGTTACCTTCTTACCCAATTTTGCTAAATGCGTCAAGAACAATGCAACCCCAACCAATGAATCACGACCATAGTGAGATGCCGGATAGATCACACCACCATTACCCTCGCCACCGATTACCGCATCTACTTCCTTCATCTTGGTCACCACATTCACTTCACCTACTGCAGCCGCAAAATATTGTCCTCCATGTTTCTCCGTAACATCTCTCAATGCACGGGTAGATGAAAGGTTAGAGACTGTATTTCCTTTTTTCTGTCCCAAGATAAAATCTGAAACAGCCACCAGGGTATATTCCTCACCGAAAAGCTCACCGTTTTCCATCATGAAAACCAAGCGGTCCACATCAGGGTCAACAGCAATACCCAGATCAGCCTTGTTGTCAAGCACAGCTTGGGAAAGATCAGTTAAATGCTCTTTCAAAGGTTCAGGGTTATGCGGGAATTGCCCATTAGGCTCACAGTGAATCTTATAAACCGTCTCCACACCTAAAGCTTTGAACAGCTCAGGGATAAAGGTACCTCCTGTACTGTTCACTGCATCAACTGCAACTTTAAAGTTGGCTTTTTTGATCGCTTCCACATCCACGAATTCCAACGCCAATACATCTTCTATATGTTTCTGTAAAAACGAATCGTCTTTAGTAACAGAGCCCAACTGGTCTACCTCAGCAAAATCAAAATTCAGGCTCTCTCCCAACTCCAAAACCTCTTTACCTTTGGCATCATCAATAAATTCACCCTTCTCGTTCAACAGTTTCAGTGCATTCCATTGTCCAGGGTTATGGGAAGCCGTTAGGATAATCCCACCAGCAGCCTTTAACTTAGGCACTGCAATCTCAACTGTTGGTGTAGTTGACAAGCCTAGGTCGATTACATTAACCCCAATACTCTGCAAGGTCCCAATCACTAGATTAGAAACCATCTCTCCAGAGATACGGGCATCTCGGCCTACGACAATAGTCTTGTTCTCTGCATTTTCTGTAATGATCTTTCCGTAAGCAGCAGTAAATTTCACAATATCAACAGGTGTTAGGTTATCTCCAGGTCTTCCGCCTATTGTTCCCCTAATTCCTGAAATAGATTTTATTAAAGCCATAAGTATAAATGTTATTAATGCTCGTAAAAATAACGGAATAAAATAATTATTAATGTTTTTTATTCTTTTTTTCCTTCTTATGCATATCTTTGTTGCAACTTAGTTTCGTTTACTATAATAAGTAAGGTATTACATCTTATTTTTTTAGATTTGGTTTAATTAATGAAAATTGACCATTCTACAACAAAAATATGTTAGAGAAAATAATCCATTTCGATCAAGATTTATTTCTATTAATCAACCAGGGCTTGAGCAACATTGTTTTCGACTGGTTACTGCCTATCTTACGTAATCCTTACACTTGGTCCCCACTTTATTTATTTTTAATCATCTTTTTCATCAAACATTACGGCAAGACCGGAATTTTGATCGTTGCCTGTACATTGGCAACTTTTGGGATTTCAGATGGTGCCTCTTCGCATTTGATCAAAAAATCGGTTAAACGAGTTAGGCCCTGTAATGATGTAGTATTCAAAAACCAGGTTAATTTGCGCGCTCGCTGTGGCTCTGGGTTTAGCTTCACCTCTTCCCATGCCACAAACCACTTCGCGATGGCGTTCTTCTGGATTGTATTATTTCGTCGCAAATGGAAACATACCTTATGGCTATGTATCCTTTGGGCGGCTTCCATATCCTTTTCTCAGATCTATGTCGGAGTTCACTACCCCTTGGATATCCTCTGCGGGGCCATCCTGGGGACACTCATAGGTTTAGGGACTGGCTATTTATTCAAAAGGTTTTATCCTCAGTTTTTTGAACCCAAACCCATTCCAACAACAACAGCTGCATGAGTAGTTTCTTGATCGTATCCATCCTATTTTTCTCCGCATTACTAAGTGGTATTGCTGTATTTTTTGTCAAAAGAGACAATACCCAGTTATTGAAACTGGTCCTTTCCTTCAGTGGTGCATATTTATTTGCCATAACCGTATTGCACTTGATACCTGAAGTGTACCACAGCAATCAGACTCCTGGGGAAATCATTGGACTGTATATCTTAGGGGGATTCCTATTTCAGTTAGTTCTGGAGCATTTTTCACAGGGTATTGAGCACGGTCATATCCACCATAGCAACGATGGGCATAACCATCAGGCATTTCCCATTGCTATCCTGATCAGTCTATGTCTGCATGCCTTCCTAGAGGGATTCCCATTGGCTTCAGGACACCGAAATGAACTGGTCTTTGGTATCGCTATCCACCATATCCCAGCTGCCTTCGCATTGGGAAGCTTATTGATCGGAACAAGGCTAAAGAAAGCCACCATCATCGTATTTATCGCCATCTTTGCAGCTATGACCCCACTGGGATTCGTAACGAGCAAAGGGATCAGTGCTGGTGAAATCGGAAACATAGCACAGTATTTCGACAAGATTATGGCGGTTGTGATCGGTATTTTCTTGCACATCTCGACCACTATCCTGTTCGAATCAGGATCGGCAGATCATCATACCTTCAACAAGAAAAAGATGTTGGCAGTGTTATTAGGTGTTTTGGTTTCCATGGCCAACTTCTTATTTGAAGGTCATGACCACTCTCATCATAACCATGGTACTACAGATCAAACTGAAGAATCCCACGATCATGATCATCATGACCATGACCATTCAGATCATGAACATTAGTTAGTACTCGACCTCATTCATCAGGCCTCTGAACTTATCCAATAATTCACTGAGCTTAAAGCAATCTTCGGCTGTAATGTTTTCTGGAAGTACATCATCCAGCATCATGTCAGTCTCGATTTCTTCTAGCAGCTCCAAGCCTTTGTCGGTGATCAATAGATCGACTGCGCGCTTGTCTACGCTGTTCTTTTCCCTAGAAACTAGGCCCTTACTTACGATGCGATCAACTAACCTACTGATATCAGGCGTTTTGGTTAGCAACCTCTCCTTCAACAAATTATTGGTAACAGGATTGGGATACTGACCGCGTAAGACGCGCAACACGTTAAACTGTTGCAAGGTGATTTGTTTGGCATTCGCTCTCTTCTCCAGCATCACGTTCAACCAGTTGTTTGTGTAAATAATATTGATCGTAGCGCGATGCCAAGGACTTGCGAATTGCTTTACTTTAACCAATTCTTCGATCTTCGGCATATTTAATAATACATTAGTGTGACTTAATTCGCAATTTAAAAGATTTTAATTATTTATCTTTGCTATTGTTGATTTTTATTCAAAAAACATAAAAAATTGTCGTCGAATGCCGCAAAAAATTAGCCTTGATAAATTAAAAATCGGAGACCTTGCCAAGATTAATACCATACAGTCCACAGAAATTCCTGCAAAATTCTATGAATTAGGCTTTTACCCTGGTTCCATTGTTGAAATAAAACATAAAGCTCCGCTTAGTGGACCTATCTGTGTCAACGTCATTGAAAACAATGCCCTTATCGCCATCCGTAAATCCGAAGCCAAACTTATCACTGCAGAATTAATCTAATGAAAGACCCGAATATTGTCCTTCTGGGAAACCCCAATGTTGGTAAAACCTCTCTGTTCAATAGACTTACTAAACTTAACCAAAAGGTTGGTAACTATCCAGGGATTACCGTAGAAAAACGAGAAGGAACATTAAAAGCAAATAGCAAGACTTATCATATCATTGACCTCCCTGGTACTTATACCCTATTTCCTAACTCTTTGGATGAGGAAATTGTTTTCAAAATCCTAAGCCAGCGAGAAAATAAACTCAGTCCTGACCTTACCGTGGTGGTGGCAGAACCCTCAACACTAAAAAGAGGGATCATCCTGTACCAACAAGCGCGTGAACTGGGACTTCCAGCCATCTTCGTAATCAATATGATCGATGAAGTGGAAAGTAAGGGTGTAACCATCGACTTCCATAAATTGGAAGCCTATCTGAAAACCAAAATCTATCAAACGAATGCCCGTACCGGTAAAGGACTGGAAAAACTGATCAGTTCCCTGGATGAAAAACCATCCTTCTACCAAGGCACCTTCCAGATTCCGGAAAAATACAGCAAGGCACTCAACGAAGCCAAGAAACTTTTCCCTTTAGCAACAGAATATCTTACTTGGCAATATCTAGCTCAGGAAAACGTAAGTTACCTACCTGTAGACCAACAAGAAGAATTGGCAGCAATCCGTGCTAAACACCAATTGGATCCGCACGAGATGCAGAAGACAGAGTCGCTTTTCAGACAGGACCAAATCAGCCTGGAACTCGATAAGATCTTGATCAAATCCAAAAACCAAACCTTGGATACTACATCCAAGATCGACAGGATCTTATTGCACCCTGTACTTGGCTATATTATCTTTTTTGGTCTTTTGTTGTTGATTTTCCAGGCCATATTCAGTTGGTCCGGACCGTTAATGGACTGGATTGACGGCAGCTTCGGAGATCTAACGGCCTACCTATCCACGGTCCTTCCAGAGGGTCCATTATCTTCCCTGTTTATTGAAGGGATCGTAGCTGGTATTGGTGGTATCGTAATTTTTCTCCCACAGATTGTCATTCTATTCCTTTTCCTTTCCTTAATGGAAGAATCAGGCTATATGAGCCGTGTCGTATTCATTATGGACCGTTGGTTAAGACCATTCGGGTTGAACGGTAAATCGGTCATTCCATTAATGTCTGGAGCGGCATGTGCCATTCCGGCCGTTATGTCTGCCCGTAACATCGAAAACCCCAAAGAAAGGCTGTTGACCATCTTGGTAACTCCATTTATGACCTGTTCGGCACGTCTACCGATCTATATCGTTATCATCGGGCTGATCATTCCTGAGACTACCTATTTGGGCTTTAACGTGCAGGGAATCACCCTATTTTTCATGTATATCTTGGGGATTGTTGGCGCATTAGGTTCTGCATGGATCTTAAACAAAGTGATCAAGAGCGTACGTTCTTCCTTCCTGATCTTTGAATTACCGACATACAAACTACCAGATTGGAAAAATGTTCTAACCAATGTATGGGATAAGGCCTCTGGTTTCTTAATCGAAGCAGGTAAGATCATCTTGATGATTTCCATCGTATTATGGGTATTCGGAAACTTCGGACCGAACCAAAAATTCTACAATGCGGAAGAAATCGTGCAACAGAACAACCCTAACCTTACAGGTGCTGAGCTGGAACAAGAAGTTGGTTCATATAAATTGGAACACTCTTTCTTAGGTTACATCGGAATGGGAATCGAACCGATCGTAAGACCCTTAGGCTATGACTGGAAGATGGGAATCGGTCTGATTTCATCCTTCGCGGCACGCGAGGTCTTTGTCGGAACGATGGCCGTAGTGTACAGCATGGGACCCGATGTAGACATCGAAGATGAAGCCCAAAAGGGTTCCCTATTGACCCGAATGCGTTCGGAGATCAATAGCAACACCGGAAAACCTGCATACAATTTTGCATCAGGAATTTCGTTATTATTATTTTACGCATTTGCAATGCAATGTATGGCAACCATTGGTGTAGTTCGTAAAGAAACAGGTTCATGGAAATGGACCATGATCCAAACGTTGTTCATGACTGGCTTAGCCTATGTTGCGGCGCTGATTGCCTATCAAATCTTAAAGTAATGAGCATAATTATACAATACATCATCATCTTTATCCTTTTCATCTACGCATTGTACGTGATCTTTAAACCCTTTTTCAGCAAGAAAAAAGGAAACTCAGGATGTAGCAAAGGTTGTTGTACGGTAGAAGTAAAGCCAAAAAGCTAATAAAAAATCTTAAATAAAATAGAAAGGCATCCCGAAAAAGGATGCCTTTTTTCTTTGGCGAGAGAGCCTTCCCTGTTTGTAGAGGTGAATTGCATTCGCCCGCCCATGTATTTGAACCAGGATGTTAAGGATGAGAGGATGGACCAAGATCATAATTAACATCTAGCTGTAAAGCTATCTCGCTAGGTTGGGATGAATTGTGTTAGCCCGTTGTATCTAGGGTAAGAACCCCCAGAGGGCGTGACATCTTTATAGAAATTGAATGTTTGCAACCGCTAACCCCTAGCGGGGTGAAATGTTTTTCAATAGTTCATGTTAAAGAAAGAAAACAGTTCGTTCGCTGTGCTCACGATGACAGCTATCCTAAAAAACAAAAAATAGATTCTTCGTTTCACTCTGAATCCCTCTTTAGCGCATTTTGATTCTGAACGATCAGTGAGGAATCTGTACGGTTTTCCTCCCACCGACCCTGTCATCCTTGACCGAAGGTCAAGGAACTGTACGCCAATGCATTTTTTATTAAAGGTTGGTTTGCTGCATTCCGAGACCCTTCCTGCATCAGGGTGCCTGTGTGGGGTTAACCTTCGGTTAAAGGGACTATACGCCAATAAAATCCAGATGTTTTTAATCTTGAAGGTTTTCTTTTTTAAAGACTTTTAGGATACACCATCCATATTCAAGTTGGAATTCTGAGAACCCCCAGCGGGGGTGACATCTTTATAGAAATTGAATGTTTGCATCGGCCAACCCCCAGAGGGGGTGAAATGTTTTTCAATAGTTCTTGTTAAAGAAAACAGTTCGTTCGCTGTGCTCACGATGACAGCTATTCTAAAAAAACAAAAAATTGATTCTTCGTTTCACTCTGAATCCCTCTTTAGCGCATTTTGATTCTGAACGATCAGTGAGGAATCTGTACGGTTTTCCTCCCACCGACCCTGTCATCCTTGACCGAAGGTCAAGGAACTGTACGCCAATGCATTTTTTATTAAGGGTTGGTTTGCTGCATTCCGAGACCCTTCCTGCATCAGGGTGACAAGGTGTGGTTCTCCAAAATTTAAGGAACTGCCCAGCAATCCTAATTTTATTCTAGCTTAGGTTCCAATTCCTCCCCACCCTAAAAAACCCACATCCGCCCTAATCCTACTTAACATAAAAAAAATTATTTTCCATAATATTCCGATTAAAACACTCTTTATTTTATTTGATGCACAAAAATTAAAATGAAAAATTTATCTTGTGCCTTTTATCGGTCCTCAGGCCGATGGAGAATATTAACTAGGAACATAATCAGGAATTAACCTTCTTCAGAGTGCAAGAAAACAACGAAAAAGAACTAAAAAGAGGCCTTAGCAATAGACATATTCAGTTAATTGCCTTAGGTGGAGCCATCGGTACAGGTTTATTTTTAGGGGTTGGACAGGCAGCAATTTTAGCCGGCCCTTCTGTTATATTGGGATATGCCATCGCAGGGCTTGTCGCCTTCTTCATCATGCGGCAACTGGGTGAAATGGTCGTTGAAGAACCGATCTCGGGCAGCTTTAGCTCCTTTGCCAATAAATATTGGGGACCCTTTGCAGGCTATGCTTCCGGCTGGAACTATTGGCTACTGTACATCTTGGTCAGTATGGCCGAATTGACAGCAATCGGAAAATATGTACAGTTCTGGTGGCCTGAGATACCGCTCTGGGCTTCTTCCCTATTCTTCTTTTTGGTCATCAATGTCATCAATCTCGCATCCGTAAAGGTATATGGAGAAACCGAATTCTGGTTTTCCATCATCAAGGTCGTGGCTATCATCGCGATGATCATCTTCGGGATCTATCTCTTAGTTTCGGGGAATGGAGGCGAAAGAGCAACCGTAGCCAATCTCTATAATGATGGCGGATTCTTCCCCCATGGCTGGCTCAACGGCAATGGTGATATAGGATATTCGGGATTACTCGCCGCGCTCGTCATTATCATGTTCTCCTTCGGAGGACTGGAATTGGTGGGGATCACTGCTGCAGAAGCTGAAAACCCAGAGAAAAATATCCCTAAAGCGACCAATCAAGTTTTATGGAGAATCTTGGTATTCTATGTGGGCGCCTTATTCATCCTATTTTCCCTAATGCCTTGGCGAACCATTACTGCCGACACAAGTCCTTTCGTTGAAGTATTTGCAACCTTAAAAGGCTTCCAATTTGAACTGTTCGGCAAGACATTCTTCTTTACGAGCATCATTGCAAATGCCCTGAACATCATCGTTCTTACTGCTGCCCTATCTGTTTACAACAGCTGTGTGTATAGTAATTCAAGAATGCTTTATGGCTTGGCGGAACAGGGAAATGCACCTAAGTTCCTTAAGAAATTAAATTCAAACCATTCACCTGTAAATGCGATCCTGGTATCTGCTGGAATTGTAGCCATTACGGTTTTGATCAATAAAGTAATCCCAAAAGAGGCATTAGGAATCCTAATGTCCCTAGTGGTATCCGCTTTGATCATCAACTGGATCATGATTACACTGACCCACATGTTTTTCAGGAAACAGAAGGATAAACAAGGGATCAAGACTAAATTCCCAACCATTCTGTACCCGATCAGCAACTATTTCAGCTTATTGTTCTTATTGGGCGTATTGTTGATGATGTGGTTTACCGGATTAAAGATCTCTGTGGAGCTTATCCCTATCTGGGTCTTGCTCCTATGGATCAGTTATATCTTGGTAAAACGGAACAAAGAAAAACAGCTGAAAAATAAGGATATCTAAATCCAATAAAATGAAGCAGTACAAATTACATATCGCATTTTTGCTCCTTGCACTGCTTCATTTATATGCCGTTTATGCCAACCTTCCCAATCTGAGGTTCTTTACAAAACCACTGATCTGCCTCTCCCTAATCTTTATCCTCTATAAGGAAACCGGCTTAAAAAAGAACATTGAAAAGTTGACCGCGGTAGGTCTATTTTTTGGCTGTCTGGGCGATATATTCTTGATGTTGCATGACATGTTTGTGGCTGGATTGGCCTCTTTCCTGATCGGACACATCCTCTATGTCATAGCCTTTAGCAAACAGACGAATGCCAAGGCCCTGAGCAAACATAAAAGCTATATTCTCATCGCCGGAATATTGGCCAGCTATTCCTATTATCTCTATGGCATTCTCCAGCCTAGTTTAGGACCATTAAAGGTTCCAGTGATCCTATACATTCTCGTCATTGCAGCTATGGCCTTTTTTGCCTATACCAGGAGGTATCAGACCAATTCCTTAAGTTTTATCATCTCTTTGGTCGGCGCCCTTTTATTTATCTTTTCAGATTCTATTTTAGCAATTAATAAGTTTGTGGCCTACCTGGCCAATTCTGGTCTATACATTATGTCCAGCTATATCCTCGCCCAATATTTTATTACCCTCGGAATCATATTAGACAAAAAAACCAGGCCGTAAATAATTACAGCCCGGCATTAATACAAGTTGATATGATATGATTTAAACTATGTCAGTAATTCTTCTTGTGCCTTTTTTCCATAACTTTCATTATGCACATTGGCAACCGCCCTACCCGAAGGATCGTTTAGGTTCTGGAAGGAAGCATCCCAAGCCAATGCTTCAGGCGTACTGCATGCAACAGACTTCACTGAAGGAACTGTTTTCGCGGCAGCATCCGAAGGGAAATGTGTTTCAAAGATACTTCTGTACAGATACTCCTCCTTGTTCTTTGGCGTATTGATCGGAAACCGATGCGCCGCTGCTTCGAATTCTGTATCTGAAACTTTTTCTTCCGCTTGCGCCTTTAAGGTATCGATCCAAGAATATCCTACCCCATCCGAGAATTGCTCCTTTTGTCTCCAAGCAATCGACTCTGGCAAATAATCTTCAAAGGCCTTCCTGACCACCCACTTTTCCATTCTGCCATCCCTGATCATCTTATCTTCAGGGTTGATGCTCATGGCAATATCCATAAACTCTTTGTCCAAAAACGGAACCCTTCCTTCGACTCCCCAAGCAGCTAATGATTTATTCGCCCTCAAGCAATCATATAGATAGAGCTTTTTCAGCTTTCTCACAGTTTCCTCATGGAATTCTTTTGCATTTGGGGCTTTATGGAAATACAGATAACCACCAAATAATTCATCCGACCCTTCTCCTGAAAGCACCATCTTTATTCCCATTGATTTGATTACCCTAGCCAATAGATACATAGGTGTTGAAGCACGGATGGTCGTCACATCATAGGTCTCCAGATGGTAGATCACATCCCTGATTGCATCAAGACCCTCCTGTATGGTAAAGTTTACCTCATGATGGATGGTACCAATATGATCTGCAGCCTTTTGAGCGGCAATTAGATCCGGTGAACCCTGAAGGCCTACCGCAAATGAATGCAACTGTGGGTACCAAGCTTCTTCCTCATCATTGCTCTCAATCCTTCTGGAAGCAAACTTTTTGGTTATGGCAGCGATGACCGAGGAATCTAATCCACCAGACAGCAATACGCCATATGGAACATCGGACATCAATTGATGATGGACCGCATCTTCCAAACCTTTTCTCAATTTGGCGATATCCGTTTCATTGTCCTGTACAGTCTCGTAAGACTCCCAATCCCTTTTATACCAACGCTTAGGCTCCAAACCTTCTTTACTATATAAATAATGCCCCGGAGGAAACTGTTCGATCTCTGTACAGAAACCTTCCAAGGATTTTAGTTCTGATGCGACAAACAACTGTCCGTACTGATCTTTCCCATAGTATAGCGGGATAATACCCATGTGGTCCCTAGCAATAAAGAATGAATCTTCGCGAGAATCATATAGGGCAAATCCAAAGATCCCGTTAAGTTCCTCAACAAAAGCAGGTCCTTTTTCCAAGTAAAGAGCCAAAACAACCTCGGAATCGGACAAAGTCGAGAATTGATAATTTGGCAGAGAATTTCGTAACTCCTTATGATTGTAGATTTCACCATTTACAGCAAGGACTACCTGTCCATCAGGACTGTATAAAGGTTGACTTCCGGATTTAGGGTCAACAATGGCCAAACGCTCATGAGCTAACAATGCTTTCGATGAGCTATAGATCCCCGACCAATCTGGTCCTCTATGACGAATTCTTTTCGACATTTCCAAGACCTGCGGCCTTAAGGACTCTAGGGGTTGTTTCAATTCAAATGCTCCGACAATTCCGCACATACGATTGTTGTTTTGTTAATTATTTACTTGTTTTCATGAATTAATGACACAAAGTAAAGTATTAAAAAACAATTTTCATAATCTTTTTTAATTTTTATTGAATATTTAATAAATATTTTAAAGTTTTGTTGATTTATTCATACCTATTATTGGTTTTTATTAAAAAACACATCAGGGTAAAAATTTTAACCATGCTGGATTATTGGCTCAAATTATTTTAACAATTCATTCGAGCGTCCCTACCAACCGGCTTCGAGAATTCCTTTAGTCTCATTCGGGACACATTCGGAAAATTCGGAATGTGTCCCGAATGAGACCAAGTTTAAATGGAGGAAAAAAAAGATTGTAAATTTTTAGGGATGGCCAGAATAATGACTGAGCATGGCATACAAAACGAGGTTGCCAAAAAAGGCAACCTCGTCTATTATTTTTTGGAATTTGTTCTAATATATACCGTGCAGGGATCCACCTTTAGCGGCAAGTTGATCAACTCGCTTCTCCACTGCCGGATCTTTGATCAGATCAGGAGCATGATGAGGTTTACTTCTCGCATCGATGATCACAGGACCATGGCAGCCCCAGTGTTTATGGCTCGTGAAACTATCGATACCATAAATATCAAAGGCAGGATTGGACTTTGTAAAGGTCACCCACACAAAATTGTTTTCATTTTCTGCGGTAAAGGCTGCATCATCTGCTAATACGATAAGCTGTATGCCTTCCCAATTTCTATCCTTTGCTGCCGCGCACCATTCTCCCAGCAGCTTGGCTTCTTCTTCATAGCTCGTAAAGGCTTGACCATCTAGTACGATGATCCCAGGTAAGGCCACTTTTCCATGGTTGAAAGGTCTTGGTAAATCTAATCCCACAGGATATTCGCTAATCAATTGTCTTTTTACTTCCCCTACAGCTGCAAAAGTGACCTTTGATCCTGCATTCAATCCATCCCCTGTATAATCCAGGGTATCGATTGTCGTGTTGGTTTGGAAGTGCAGATCCCTGCTAAGGTCAATCCTTTCGAAGATATGGGTAAAGAAATCCTTGATACTATGGATATCCAATTGAGGGTTATCCTCAAAGGCTGAAATAAATAGATATTTCGCAAGACTGAGTTGGTTGGTACCTAAAATCTGGTTTGCAATGGTCAATACTTCCTGAGGTCTATCGACCTTTTGATATGGCGTATATCGTTCGCTACCTATGGCAAACAACAGGGGATGCACTCCAGCTGGATCAACGGCATGTACAGCATGTAGACCGCCGATCTGCTGAGGGATCGCATTACCAGTAATTTCATGGATCAATGCACCAAAGCTGGTATCTTCTTGTGGAGGCCTACCCACGACGGTAAAGGACCAGATGGGGTCCTTTCTATGGTAAACCTTATGTACCTTCATCAATGGGAAAGGGTGTACCAATGAATAATAACCGATATGGTCCCCGAATGGGCCTTCAGGTTTGTTGTCATTTGGATAAACGGTACCTGTAATGACAAAATCAGCATCTGCAGAGATACAGAAGCCTTCCTCATCATAGAAATAACGGAAGCGACGGTTCCCTAGGGCGCCAGCAAAGATCATTTCGGAGAGCCCCTCTGGAAGAGGCATCACAGCCGAAAGCGGATGTGAAGGCGGACCACCGACGAAAACACTGACCTTCAGCGGTTTCCCTAAGGCATTTGCTTTGGTCTGATGTATACCTATACCACGATGCAACTGGTAGTGCAAACCGATCTCTTGATCTTGGACATATTCATTGCCCCCTAGCTGTATCCGATACATACCAAGGTTGGCATTCATGATGCCCGGTTTGCTGATATCTTCTGTATATACCTGCGGCATGGTCACAAAAGGGCCACCATCCATAGGCCAGTTTACGATCTGAGGAAGTTCGGAGATCTTGGTTTGCCCATACAAAATGGGAGCTGCAGATTTCTTTTTCCAAGGCAAAGCACCCAAGGCCACCATGGAAGAGCCCGCATAGGAAAATGGTTTTTTCAAAACGGACATCGGGTTCATTTTGACGTCAACCAATTTCTTGACGTGATCCAAGGTGTCCCGGAACATGAATTTCGATCGCTCAAGGGTTCCAAAGAGGTTTGATACTGCCGGAAATTTTGATCCTTTGACATTCTCAAAATATAAGGCCGGACCCTGGGCATCATATACCCGCATCTGAATAGAGGCCATTTCCAGGTAAGGATCGACTTCTTCTTTGATTCGGATAAGATGACCATGTTTTTCTAGGTCGGCAACACATTCTTGTAAACTTTTGTATCCCATATTTAATAGCTCGCTTAGCTACAAATGTAAGCTAATAGCGGGAATATAAGAAGGTTTAAGAATTTATTGGTCGAGCTTGATGACCTGATCTAGCGGGGTAAAGGAGAATAAGATTTTGTTTTTCCAAGATGTATTGTCAATAGGGTATTCACGCTCCATGAGGCGCTTGAATTCAATAAGGTCCTCTTTATGGATATGGTAGGCTTTTTTGAAAACCAAACTCATAATAAAATGTGGGACCAATATGCTTTTCACTTCGGCATTAGGGTACAAAGTTTTCTTGTACAAGCGATAAATTTCTTGAACGGTGATGGTTCTTGGCCCTCCAATCTCAATGGTTTCATTCAGGAAACATTTGTCCCAATCAACATTATAGACCCAGCGTAAGAGGTCCAGTGATGAGATAGGATTGAACTTAACTTTGGCAATGGCATTATCATAGGGCAGATAACGTCCATTGATCAGGAGATGCATATATTTATCCAGGACACTGCCCTTCCCTATAGCCAAGTTTTTGAGCACGATGGTATAAGTGATATTGGAAGCTTTCAAGAGCGCTTCAATATCCTTAATAAAAGGCTTATCCATTAGCCTTGCTATGTAGACGATTCGTTTACCTCCATTTAACTTGGTCAGTTCAATGAAGTTTTTCAATGTTATAAGTTCTAAATTAAGGTTAACGAGTTCACCTAATGTAGGAACATGGGTAATATAAATGGAAAGGCCCACTCCAGACTCGATTTTAAAGGCTTCAAATTCTCTGCCTCTCCGCAATAAATCGACCTTATCAAGAGTTGCCGTCAATGTCTCAAACACTCTGGATTTAAACAAATCCAAGTCCCTAACAATCCCATGTACATTAAAATCCTCCCTGCTCAGGTTACTCATGGCTCGTTTTCCCAAATAAGAATTCAAACCTGATAATAACACTTCCATCTTCCCTCCTCTTATTTGTTATAATATTTATTTAATGCTAACAGAATTAAACTGCGAAAGTTTAAAGTTTCTAAAAATTTTACAAATCAAATAAATTTTAACAATTAATCACATTGTCTTTGACATGTAAAAATTCGGGTTGGGGATGCCCCCAGTCACTTAGAATAGACTATATTTGTTAAGTAACGCATTTCGGGGTATAATATGAGTAAAAGAGTAGTTCTTGTTTGGTTTAGGAATGATTTAAGACTGCATGACAATGAAGTATTAATTGAAGCTATAAACAAATCAGACTTAATCATTCCCGTTTACTGTTTCGATCCTCGTTATTTCCACAAAAACAAATTCCAACAAAACAATACCGGCATCAAAAGGGCACAATTTCTTTTGGAATCGGTTGCGAAATTAAAGGCGAAACTCCAAAAAATGGGCAGTGACCTGATGACATTTGTTGGAAAACCTGAGGAAATCCTTCCTGTTTTATGTGCTAAATATGAGGTTGGAGAAGTATTCCACCATCGGGAGGTAGCCTCGAGGGAGACCCAGATTTCCGAGATCGTGGAAGCCGAGCTTTGGGAGAACAAAATCAACCTGAGGCATTTTATCGGCCATACCCTTTTTCACAAAGAGGACTTACCCTTTCCAATCAAGGATATTCCTGATAAATTCAATATTTTCAGAAAAAAGATCGAACGAGAAAGTTCGGTTCGCCTTCCCCTTGCAGCGCCTCAGAATATTCCTAGCCCGCAACACTTGGAAGAAACGAATATCCCTAGCTTAAAGGAGTTAGGCTATACGGAAGAGGAAATAGAACCCCTCGCTGGGAAAAGCTTTGAAGGGGGCGAAGATTTTGGTATAGAAAAACTTAACAACCTTTTGGACCCCAATTACGAAGGGCTGAACAATTTCTCATTGATCTCCCCATATATCGCTATTGGAGCCCTATCGCCGATTTACGTGTACCATGAGATGCAGGATTCAGCGTTGGTCCAAAATAAAAAAAGATACGATCGCCTGATGACCATGCTATTGTGGAGAGACTATTTCCGCTTTATGCTCAAAAAATATCCCAATGTATTTTTTAAGCTAAATGGAATGGAAACAGAGCAAAATAATATAGAAAGCATCAATGAGGAATTGGTCCTGAACTGGAAAACGGCCAATACGGGTCAGGAAACAGTTGATGATAGCATCCAAACTCTATTGAGCACAGGAAACATCACCTATGCGGAGCGAAGGTTGATTTCCAAATATTTTACCCAAGAGCTAGACTCCAACTGGCTTGCCGGTGCTAGCTTTTTTGAGGAGCACCTATTAGATTATGCGCCAGCAACCACCTATGGCTTTTGGTCGCACATGGCTTCTGTGGGGACCAGTCCTAAGGAAAACAGCTGTGCTGACTGGCAAGATCTTGCCAAGAAATTATATGTTTCGAAATAAACAAATTCATTTTCTCAACGTTAAAATATTATGGAGAAAACAATAATAAACCCAAAGTTTATCAAAAATTGACTATTATTTATTTCTTAAACAGAATACACGAAAAAACATGCTAAAACATTGTATTTTATATCGATTAAATGCGGAAAAGTATGTTTATTATTTATAAATTTGGCAAAATTTTATCACCCCAATCCACATGGACAAATTGACATTTTTGAGTAATGCTGATTCGAGTTACATCGACGGTTTATATCAAGCATACAAAGCTGACCCAAATTCAGTAGATTTTGGTTGGCAAAAGTTTTTTGAAGGATTTGACTTTGGTCAAACATCAGAAGGTGGTTCGGTTGAATCAGTTGAAGGTGTATCTGATCACGCATTAAAAGAAATCAACGTACTAAACATGATCCATGGTTATAGAGACCGTGGTCACCTATTTACCCAAACCAACCCTGTTCGCGAGCGTCGCAAATACTACCCAGGCAAAGAGTTAGAGACATTTGGCCTATCAGAATCTGATATGGACACGGTTTTCAATGCTGGTGTGGAAGTTGGTTTAGGCCCTGCCAAATTAAGAGATATCCGTCAGCTGATTGAAGACACTTACTGTCGTTCTATTGGTGCTGAATTCAAATACATCCGTAATCCTGAGAAAATCAAATGGTTGCAAGACCATATGGAAGCGGACAGAAACCAACCTCACTACGATGTAGATCAGAAGAAACGCATTTTCAGGAAACTGAACCGTGCGGTGATCTTCGAAAGTTTCTTGGGAACCAAATTCTTGGGACAAAAACGTTTCTCCCTTGAGGGTGCTGAAAGCTTAATTCCAGCATTGGATTCCATCATTGAAAAAGGTGCTAGTTTAGGAATCCAAGAATTTATGATCGGTATGGCTCACCGTGGTCGTTTGAACGTATTGGCAAACATCATGGGTAAACCTTACAAAACTATCTTCTCTGAATTCGAAGGTAAAATGTATGCCGAAGAGGATCCGGAATTACAATTTGGTGGTGACGTAAAATACCACTTAGGGTATTCATCGGACGTGACTACAGAAGACGGTAAATCTATCCACCTATCTCTGGCTCCAAACCCTTCGCACCTAGAAACTGTAGATCCTATCGTTGAAGGTATCACGCGCTCTAAAATCGACATGAAATACAATGGCGATTCATCGAAGATTGCGCCGATATTGATTCATGGAGATGCGGCAATTGCAGGTCAAGGTGTGGTATATGAGGTAACTCAGATGTCAAAACTTGAAGGATACCGTACTGGTGGTACCATTCACATTGTCATCAACAACCAAGTTGGTTTTACGACCAACTATAAAGATGCCCGTTCAGGAACTTACTGTACGGACGTTGCCAAGATCTCTTCTTCACCAGTTTTCCATGTCAATGGAGATGATGCTGAAGCAGTAGTTTATGCGATTAATTTAGCGGTAGAATACCGTCAGAAATATAAAACTGATGTTTATATCGACCTATTATGTTACCGTCGTTACGGGCATAACGAGGCTGATGAACCTAAGTTTACTCAACCATTATTATACAAGGCTATTGAAAAACATCCGAATCCAAAAGATGTATATGCCAAGAAATTGGTGGATGAGAAATCCATTGACCAGACCTATGTGAAAAACACAGAGAAGGAATTTAAGGATTATCTTCAAGAGCAATTGGACATCGCCAAGAAAACGGATAAATTGGATGAAGAAGTTCCAATGTTCGGTGGAGCGTGGAAAGGTTTACATGCCGCTAAAAAGGCTGATAACTATGAAGAGGTAGACACGAAGGTTCCTGCAAAGGAATTCTTGAAATTGGCTACGGAAATCACGACCCTACCAAAAGACAAGAAGTTCTTCCGTAAGATCTCAAAATTGTTCGAAGATCGTGCTGCCATGGTTAAAAATGACAACTACGATTGGGCGATGGGTGAATTGATGGCTTATGCTACCCTATTGGATGATGGCAAACGCGTTCGTATTTCAGGACAGGATGTTCAACGAGGTACATTCTCTCACAGACATGCAGTTTTGACTTTGGAAGACTCGGAGGAGAAATACATTCCATTGGCAAATGTTAATGGTGGTGAGCGTTTCAACATCTATAACTCCTTACTTTCTGAGTATGCAGTCCTAGGTTTTGAATATGGATATGCATTGGCGAATCCTCAAGCATTGACAGTTTGGGAAGCACAGTTTGGTGACTTCTACAATGGTGCTCAGATTATCGTTGACCAATATTTGTCAAGTGCTGAAACCAAATGGAAAAGATCGAACGGTTTGGTCATGATGTTACCTCACGGTATGGAAGGTCAAGGTCCAGAGCACTCTTCGGGACGTATCGAACGTTTCTTGGAATTATGTGCGAACGACAACCTGATCATTGCAAACTGTACCACTCCAGCGAACTACTTCCACTTATTGCGCCGTCAATTGGTAAGAGATTTCCGTAAACCATTGGTAGTCTTTACGCCAAAAAGTTTATTGCGCCATCCAAAAGTGGTTTCTAAACTGGATAACTTTACCAAAGAGAACTTCCAAGAAGTAATCGATGATAGCTACGCAAAAGCAACGACCGTAAAACGTGTATTATTCTGTTCAGGAAAAATCTACTACGATTTATTGGAGAAACAACAAGCAGACAAACGTACCGATGTAGCCATCGTTAGGGTTGAGCAATTGTATCCTGCACCGGTAGATCAATTCAAGGCGATCCGTGCGAAATACAAGAAAGCGACTGAATTCATCTGGGTTCAGGAAGAAAACGAAAACATGGGTGCATGGCCATATTACTGCCGTATATTCCGCAAGACTGACCTTGATTTCACGGATTATATTGCACGTACGGAGAGCGGAAGCCCTGCTACAGGTTACATGAAAAAACATGTGGCGCAACAAGAAGCAATAATTAATAAATCATTCGAATAAACAAAATGTTTAACCGTCCGTTGTAATATTATAGTATATTTAATGGAGGTTTAAAAGAAGTAAATATGAGCTTAGAAATCAAAGTCCCTTCGGTTGGTGAATCAATTACCGAAGTAACCTTGGCCCAATGGCTAAAACAAGATGGTGATTACGTCGAAATGGACGAGAACATTGCCGAATTAGAATCTGATAAAGCAACGTTTGAACTACCTGCTGAAAAAGCTGGTATCCTACGTATTATTGCACAAGAAGGTGATACACTGGAAATCGGTGCGGTAGTATGTACCATTGAAGACGGAGACGCTCCTGCAGGATCTGGCGATGCTCCAGCGAAAAAAGAGGAAGCTCCAGCTGCACAGGCGGAGTCAAAACCTGCTCAAGCTGAAGCTGACGAAAGTCCTGAAACTTATGCTGCTGGCACAGCATCACCTGCTGCCGCTAAAATCTTAAGAGAAAAAGGAATCGACCCATCTACGATCAAAGGAACAGGTAAAGACGGAAGAATCACCAAAGAGGATGCTGAGAAAGCTCAAGCAGCTCCAGCGAAAGCGGAATCTAAACCAGCGGCTCCTGCTGCAGCGGTAACTCCATCTGCTCCAGTGAGTGCAGGTGAGCGTGTAGAACGTCGTGAGAAAATGAGCTCATTGCGTAAAACAATCGCTAAGCGTTTGGTTGCTGTTAAAAATGATACAGCCATGTTAACTACATTCAATGAAGTAAACATGCAACCTATCATGGATCTTCGTGCTAAGTACAAAGATACTTTCAAAGAGAAACATGGTATCGGTCTAGGCTTTATGTCATTCTTCACCAAAGCAGTGACTACTGCCTTGAAAGAATGGCCTGCAGTCAATGCTCGTATCGAAGAGAATGAACTTGTATATTCTGACTTTGCTGACATTTCAATTGCAGTTTCTGCTCCAAAAGGATTAGTAGTTCCAGTAATCAGAAATGCAGAGTCTATGGCCCTATACCAAATCGAAAAAGCAATTGCTGAATTGGCTACAAAAGCTCGCGACAACAAATTGACGATCGATGAAATGACTGGTGGTACATTTACCATTACCAATGGTGGTGTATTTGGTTCAATGATGTCTACGCCTATTATCAATGCCCCTCAATCGGCAATCTTAGGTATGCACAACATTATCCAAAGACCAATCGCTGAAAATGGCCAAGTGGTTATCCGTCCAATGATGTACATCGCTCTTTCTTATGACCACCGTATTATCGACGGTCGTGAATCAGTGAGCTTCTTGGTACGCGTTAAGCAATTACTTGAAGATCCAGCTAGATTATTATTGGAAGTTTAATTCCAAAACACATAATTCTCAAAAGGTCGCTTAAAATAATTAAGCGACCTTTTGTATTTTTGAGAGATTCTTTATAAGTTGAGCTCCAAATTATTTTATGCAGCATTACCTATTATCCATGTCAAGACCAGTCCTAACAGCTTTACTTTTATTGATAAGCTTCAGCACATTTGCACAAAAGATAGGCCTTGGGATAGATTTTTTCGGATATGCAGACAACAGGGAGTATGGAGCCCAATATACCATCCCAAAAACCTTCTTTGGAGCGACCATCTCCCCTAACCTATACTTCGAGATAGAGAAGAACCATAGGCTTTATGGCGGAGCGCATTTTAATCAGGAGTTTGGAATCAATTCAGAAAACAAAAGTCGATGGAACCCCATCGCATACTATAACTACAAGACGGAAAAAATTGATTTTGCTTTGGGGTTTATGCCTAGGTATGAACGCTTGAAAGACATTCCTCGCATGGTTTTGGCTGACACCTTGATGTATGACCGACCAAATATTGAAGGGATGTACTTCAATTACAAGAACGGCAATTTCCAACAATCCGTTTTCATTGACTGGATGAGCAAACAAGGTTATCAGAATAGGGAACAATTTGTCGCTGGAATATCTGGAAAATATAGCATTGGAAACTTCTTTATCCGCAATGATGGGATGATGTACCATAATGCGCTAACTAGCAATGATAGCATCGACGAACATATACAAGATAATGCGGTAGTAATGCTAAGGCTGGGTGTAGATCTAAGCCATAAGACTGTCTTTGACTCACTGACCATTGATGCTGGTGCAGCTATGGGATTCGATCGCGTCAGATCGGTCTATGACATGCAAAAAGCAAATGGATTTATCTCCAATATACATCTGGGCTATAAAAGGTTCTTTCTTGCTAATACATTGTACCTAGGTGAACCATTGAACCTACCTAATGGCGACTCGTTTTACCACCGTAGGACCTATGATCGTTTAGACTTAGGTTGGATGCCCTTCAAATCAGACAAAATAGAAGGAAAGTTTACCGCATCATTCCATTTCTCCCCTGGAAAAGTGGACAATCAGCAGATGTTCACCCTTCGATATAAATTTGGAAAAACCATTGTAAATTAATCGGCCACTAATTTATTGTGGATCATCCGATTGTTGTATTGTTGCATAAAAGATTGCAGATGTCTCATCAGGGAGTCCTGAACCTGAGGTCCCTTTCCTTTCAGGTCATGCTCTAATAGCTTATCGGTTTTGAGGTTATAGACAGACTTCACTTCCTTATCTCCATAGGTCATGAAATAATCACCCATAAAAAAGTTGTAGATATTCCCAATATTGCTGACCACGAAGTTATTTCGGTCGGGAGCTAAAGCATCAAATCCAAAAGAGAAATAAGGTTTATCATATTCCAAATAGTTCAATACCGTAGGCATGATGTCTATCTGTTGAACAAGCTTATCTGAAACACCTTTTAAATCCCCGCCAGGATAGTAGAACACAATTGGGATGGCAAAGGAATTGGGCATGGTATTGTACTCTTTAAAATGGCTCATACTGGCATGGTCGGCACAGATCACAAATAAGGTATTCTTGTACCAGGAACTTTTTGAAGCCGTTTCGAAAAATTCCTTTAGTGCATGGTCAGCATAGCCTAAAGGCTCGTGCAACGGAAGGGTTCCCTTCGGAAACCTACCGGCATATTTCTCTGGAACCTTGAAAGGATGGTGTGAAGACAAGGAAAAAAAGCTACTGAAAAAAGGTTCTTGCATTTGATCCATTTCTTTTGCCATGTATTGCATAAAGGGCTCATCCCAGATTCCCCAGATACCGTCAAAATCAGCATCATTATTGTATTCATTTTTACCATAATAATGCTTGATTCCCGCTAACTGCATATAGGCCGAAAAACCCATGCTACCATTCGGGGCTCCATGGAAAAAGGAAGTTTCATAGCCTTCATCCGAAAGCAGCTTTGCCAAACTTGTTGTTTTGTTTCCTGAATAGATCGAAAGTACAAAGGGTTCTCCAATCGAAGGTATCCCTGTAATCACAGAGGGCAATGCATCGATGGATTTACGGCCATTTGCATACGATCTGGTGAAAGTATATGATTGCTGGATCAAGGAGTCTAGGAAGGGAGTATATCCTTTGTAAGTTCCATTGTCCAGATCTTTGTTAAAGAATCCAATATGCTCTTTACCAAAACTCTCCATTATCAAAACGACAACGTTCAATTTCTTAAACTGTGCAGAGTCCTTAGGTTGATGGACAACCGGGTACATGGCATTAAGTTCTTGTTCTGAAAAGAAATGTTCTTCTTTGAGGCTTACAGCCTTTAAGGTCTTCAAGATCGAAAAGGGCGTATTGAGCACGATGTTCATTTCCTCTGGGGATTTCACATAATCTCCGGCATTGCTCAATGTGATCGGTCGAGTGCTATGGGCCCAGCCACCACGTACACCTCCAACAAAGAGAAAAGCCACGGTCAACAAAAGTACTAGCTGCACGGAATAGAATTTCCAATTGAATGCCACCGGTTTTTCAACTTGGATCAGGTCATAGAGCTTAATCAAGCCCCATACGATCAGGATAAAAAACAGTAGCAGGTACCAATATTCCAAACCAAAGTCCAAGAACAAATTTCCAAGATTCTCTTCATTGGCAAACTGCCCAAACACGGTTCCGGTAGTTCGCTTTAAGGTAAAAGGGTAATAGGCGAAATCAACGAGGTTAAGGGCTATACCAATACTATTGGATACGACAAAGACCCATTTGCTTATTTTGGAAAAAACAGGGTTATATTTAAAAGGAACTGGAAAGGAAACAAGCAGGATATATAGGATATTGATGTACAGCAAAGCTACGATATCAAACTTCACTCCACCGGCCATCATGAGCATCAGTTCAGAAAAAGTTACCTGGGGAAATTGGGACATATTGAATCCATAGAACCCGAGCCTAAGGATTCCATAGAGCAATAGCATCAATCCAAGGCGAATTGCCATTGCCAAATAAGGTCCAAACCATCCTCTTAACTTAATCATATTAATATTTCATAAAATCTTCATATACCTCTTGGTAATAAGCTTTTGCCATATTCATAAGGCTATCTGCTTTTTCCTTAGGGTACTGCTCGTTGGCATTAAAGTTCACTCGATTCCCTACACGATCGTATGAAACCACTTCCTCTTTGGTTATTACTCCAAAAGCATCCTTAGAATTATAGAAGGCGACCTGAGGGAAGCTATGGTTGAATAGATCACGGCTCCAATGATAGCGATCAGTAGGTAGTTTTAATTGATTTAACAGGGATTTGGCAAGATCTGTTTGATTTCCGATCATGTTCATCTTTTTCCCTCTGTATTCAGCTTTTATAGGTTCACCAAAGAACAAAAGCGGAATATGAAAACGTTGGGGCATAGTGATGTCCCATTTCTCCGAAGGCAATCGGTGACCATGGTCTGCCACAAGCACAAACAAAGTATTTTTATACCAATCTTTGGTTTTTGCCTGCTCCAAGAATTCATGGACTGCCTGATCGGTATAAAATGCCGTACTCTTGAACTTGTTTACATTATTGTCCTTACCAAATTTATAGCCATCGTAAAGTTCAAAAGGTTCATGATTGACCAAGGTAAAAATACTGGAAAAGAAGGGTTGATCTTCTTCATCCAAGTCCTCGATCATTCTTTCAAACACGACATGATCATACACTCCCCAAGAGGTTCGCGGCAACAGCGGGTTGAAGTTCATGATATCAACTACTTTTTCAATACCATGGGACAACATATAAGACTTAAAGTTGTAAAATTCACTCTGCCCACCATGATAGAATGAGGTTTTATACCCAGCATCATGGAACTCCTGCCCTATTGCAGGCATATTTTCATGTTTATCGATATATTTTATGATGCTTTCAGGACCTTGTGCAGGAAATCCGCTGAAAATACCGACGATGCCTTTATCAGAACGATCAGACGCTGCATAAATCTGGTCAAAAAACAGACCTTGTGCGATCAATTCTTCAAAATGCGGTGTTATTCCCTTCTCTCCGCCCATGGAATGTATCAGATCAGCAACGAAACTTTCCAGAACAATAACCACGACATTAGGCTTTTTGGCATTCAGGATATTGAAGGTGGAGTCCGGTATTTCTGTGAAAGCAGGTTTCAATACTGTTTTGGCCTCTTCGTCGGAGGAAAAGTATTTATATGGAGAGCGCATGCGCTGGTTTCTCGTAAAATACTCGCGCAACAGGGCGTAATGGGTATTGACCGCTGCATGATTATAAAAGGTATTGGCTGAAAAATAGGCTTTACTAGGATTCAAAGGGGCCCTTCCAAATCCACCACGGATAAATCCGAAGAGAATAAGTCCACCAATGAAGAACTGTATCCCCAATTTCCACCATGCTAATTTCTTAGGGAACCTCACTTCTCTAAATAGCCTTAGAAATAACCAATATCCTCCAGAAGTCAACAGGACGATGCCCAGGACAGGAATCAAGATTGGGGTCGATTCAGCTGAGGCCGCTGCTCCGGCAGCATCTTCAGCGATGGCATCAATGGCGCGTTTTGAAATTTTATCCCCCCATTCCCTATAAATATTGACATTGGCAAAAGTGACAATCTGAAATAGGATAAGTATCAGAAAAGTATAGGCATTGAGCAGTTTTCGCTTAAGGATCTCGTTAGAATAATGGTTCAGAACGAGGTAGCCCAGAAAAGGAAGGGCACATATATAAGAGACCACGGAAAAGTCAAGTGGCAATCCGTGGTAGTAAATCCTCAATACATCCTTAAAGTTGGAAAAATTGACTTTATCGTAAAACGAAATTAGGAATATCAATCGATCTAAGAAGCTCATCAATAGCCAGTAGCCAAAATAGAAGAAGAAACCCCTTAAATCCTTAATAACATTTTTCATGTCATAAAAAATTCAATCGCCAAATTTACATTTAATTACAGATAGTAACAGTTAATTAACATTAATTTTTCATTTAGTAAATACAGCGGATTTATTTACGGTTAGCAAGTGGGAAATAAGGCATTAAATGCGTATTTTTGTAACCTTTTAGAACATTAAGAATATAATGAGCATAGCAAAAACGTACAATCCAAAAGAAGCTGAAGAGAAGTGGTATTCCTACTGGATGTCAAATGGATTTTTCCGTTCGGTACCAGATGAGCGCGAACCATATACCATTGTCATGCCACCTCCAAACGTCACTGGGGTCTTACATATGGGCCATATGTTGAACAACACCATTCAAGATGTGTTGATTCGTCGTGCACGTATGCAGGGCAAAAATGCATGTTGGGTTCCGGGAACAGATCATGCATCCATTGCTACCGAGGCGAAAGTCGTTGCTATGTTAAAAGAAAAAGGCATCGAGAAAACTTCCATCAGCCGTGATGAATTCTTGAAATACGCATGGGAATGGAAGGAAAAATACGGTGGTATTATCTTGAAGCAATTGGAAAAACTAGGAGCTTCATGTGACTGGGAAAGAACCAAGTTCACCATGGACCCTGACCTTTCTGAAGCGGTGATCGATACATTCATCAAATTTTATAAAGAAGGTTATATCTATCGCGGCATCCGCATGGTAAACTGGGATCCAGAAGGTAAAACAGCTCTTTCTGATGAAGAGGTTATCCGCAAAGAAGTCAATCAAAAGTTATACTACGTACGCTATAAGATCAAAGATTCGGATGAATATGTGATCATTGCTACGACACGTCCGGAGACTATCATGGCTGATACAGCAATCTGTATCAATCCTTTGGATGAACGCTATAAACATCTTCAAGGCAAAACGGTATTGGTTCCATTGATCAACCGTGAAATCCCGATCATCCAAGATGAATACGTGGAGATGGAATTTGGTACAGGTTGTCTGAAGGTAACACCTGCCCATGATCTGAATGACTATGAATTGGGTCAAAAGCATAATTTAGAGGTTATTGATATCTTGAATGATAACGGTACTTTAAATGAGAAAGCACAGATCTTGGTTGGTGAGGATCGTTTTATTGCCCGTAAGAAGGTAGCAACATTACTAGAAGAAGCAGGCCAGATCGAGAAGATCGAGGACTATAAATCGCAAGTAGGTTTCTCGGAACGTACTAACGCTGCCATTGAGCCAAAGCTATCGATGCAATGGTTCTTAAAGATGGACAAACTTGCGAAACCAGCATTGGAATATGTGGAAGATGGCACCATTAAGCTGATTCCTGAAAAGTTCTTTGCTTCCTATAAGCATTGGATGGAAAATGTGAAGGATTGGTGTATTTCCCGTCAATTATGGTGGGGACAACGGATTCCAGCATGGTACAACGAGAAGAATGAGTGGGTAATTGCGAAAACTGAGGCCGAAGCCATTGCAGAATTTGAAAATACCGGAAAATCCGCATCAGGTATCCGTCAGGAAGATGATGTATTGGATACATGGTTTTCATCGGGTCTATGGCCAATGTCGGTTTTTGATGGTGTAAGGAATCCAGAGAACCCAGACTTCCAATATTATTACCCTACAAATGATCTAGTGACAGCACCAGAAATCTTGTTTTTCTGGGTTGCCCGTATGATTATCATGGGTCATGACTATACACAGAAACCTCCATTCCGCAATGTATATCTGACAGGTATCGTTAGGGATAAATTGGGTCGCAAGATGTCCAAATCATTAGGAAACTCTCCTGATCCGATTGAATTGATGGAGCAATATGGTACAGATGGAGTTCGCGTGGGGATGCTTCTATCCTCTCCTGCTGGAAATGACCTGATGTTTGATGTTTCATACTGTGAACAGGGAAGAAACTTCGCCAATAAGATCTGGAATGCATTCCGTTTGGTTAAAGGTTGGGAAGTAGTAGAGCAAGAGGCTACAGCGTCGCAAAAAATGTCTGCAAAATGGTTTGAATCCCGTTTTAACCAAGCCTTGGTTGAAATTGAAGAGCATTTTGCCAATTACAGGCTTTCAGATGCCTTAATGGCAACCTATAAATTAATCTGGGATGATTTCTGTTCATGGTACCTTGAACTGGTAAAACCAGCATACCAAGCGCCAATTGAAAAAGAAACCTATGAAACTGTTAAAGGTCTATTCCGAAAGGTACTGAAGTTAGCTCATCCATTTATGCCTTTCATTACGGAAGAGTTATGGCATGATGAGATTTTTGGAACCCGCAGCACCGAAGACTGCATCATTGTAGCTGATTTCCCTAAGGTTGAGGCATTCGATGAGAACATCATCAAAGAATTTGCTATCGTTCAACAGATCATCTCTGAGGTACGTAATATCAGAAATTCTAAAGGTCTGTCTCCAAAGATTGCTCTTCCTTTAGCTATCAATGCAACGAATATTGATTACAGTCAATACCAAGATAGCATCAAGAAGCTGGCGAACATTGAAGACTTATCCTTTGTAAAAGAAAAAGTAAGTGGAGCGGTAAGTTTCCTTGCTGGAAAGGACGAATGTTATGTTGCCCTGGAAAACAACATCGATGTTGATGCGGAAAAGGAAAGAATCAGCAAAGAGATTGAATACCTGAAAGGATTCTTGATCTCTGTTGACAAGAAGTTATCAAATGAGAGATTTGTGCAAAATGCAAAACCTGAAATCGTAGAAAACGAGAAGAATAAAAAGGCGGATGCAGAAGCCAAGATCCAGATATTAGAAGAAAGCTTACAGAGCTTAGGTTAATACCTGAAAAATAAAAAAGAAGCCCTCGCACAACTTGTACGGGGGCTTTATTATTAGACTAAAACTTCTATTTATCGACTCTCAGGAATTTTCCATCGAGGTCAAATACTAGATCAGTATCATTTTTCAGTTCTACAGCCATCACATCGATATCCTTATCGATTGATTGAATGGTCTGACCGGCATAATTGGCATTGATATATTCCTGAACCGAAGAAGGTAATACCGCCATCGGTACAACTACATCCCCTTTGGTACTGATTTCTCTCCATTCGCCATCTTTATCAAAATCAATTTCCGTATTATCAGAAAGGTCCACATCGAAAACAGTCCCATCCGTCACTGGGCTTTGTTTATTTTCAACATGTTGGATTGTTGCATTCGGGAAATGGTCTTCTATAAACTTTTTTGCAGCATGCGGCAAAACATCCGCTGGATTATTTGCCGGAATGGGACCTTGGGTGGAACCATCCGAAACCGCACTGTCCGCATTGTTATTGTTCTGTTTATTCTGGTTATTGCAGGCCAACATTAATAAGGCCGATCCTAATATCAATAGTTTTTTCATGTTTACTCCTTTTAAACATAAACAGCTACAACTAATATTTGTTTGTAAAGAAAATTCATTAACCTTCTTTTTGGTTAACTTTAGCTAATAAATGACATTCGTCATTAATGTTTATAATTATAGAAAACTTAATGAAATTTGAGTTGTATTAGGTTATAACATATAATCTAGATATCATGCTACATAACTCATAAATCATGGAAAACTTTCTTAAAACCATTAGAACAGCCGTAAAACAATGGTATCTGCCGTTGATCGTGGGTATCCTACTTGTTATTTTAGGTTTTTACGTACTAGCCACCCCTTTGACTTCTTATCTGGCCCTATCGTTCGTTTTTAGTATTTCATTTTTATTTTCTGGGGTGATGGAAATCATATTCGCCTTAAACAACAAGAATGAAATCGAAGGCTGGGGTTGGTATTTAGCAGGTGGGATCCTGAACACCTTATTCGGGTTGTTATTGTTGAGCAATCCTGCCATATCATTGGCAACATTACCCTTTGTAATCGGATTCTTTGTGATGTTTAAATCGGTTCAATACCTTTCATTTGCTTTGGACCTAAAACAATATGGGATCAAGAATTGGGGATGGATCTTATTTTTTTCCGTACTAGGTATGATTTTCAGCTTTATCCTGTTGTGGAATCCTGTATTTGCAGGACTGACCATCGTCATCTGGACAGGTATGGCTATAATCTCTGCCGGATTGGCTTCCTGTATCCTATCCTTTCAATTGAAAAAACTGAAAAACATTTCGGAAAGAACTCCAGAGGATTGGAAAAGAAGATATGAAGAACTGAAAGAAGAATACCATCGATATAAATCGAATAACTAAATTACAATTAGCAAAAGTAAAGGCTGGTCGATATTAGATATTGGCCAGCCTTTCGGTTTTTATGAATGTTGTTCTTTTTGTTCTTCTACTTCTATCTTTGGCGGAATCAATTTATAGATTACCGGAGTTACTATCCTTGACAATAAGGTCGAACTGATCAATCCACCGATCATCACCGTTGCCAATGGCGAAATCAGGGGATTGGACGACCAAGCGATCGGCAATAATCCACCAATGGCAGTTAATGTTGTCAGGATGATCGGCAGGAACCGAATCTCGCCTGCTTTTTCAATGGCTTCATTCAGCGCCATCCCTTCCCTTCTCAACTGGTTGGTGAAGTCCACCAAAAGGATGGTATTCTTGACTTCAATACCTGCAAGGGCAACAATACCAATGGTGGCCACAAAGGACAGAGTATTTCCAGTTACGAGCAAGGCCAGCACAGCTCCAACAACACCTAAAGGAATTACAGACAATACAATCAATGTACTCTTGAAGGTCTTGAATTCCAAGATCAGCACCGCGATAAACATAAAAATGGTAATCAGAATAATGGTTCCAAAACCTCCAAATGCCATCTCACGGCTTTCCACCTCGCCGCCCATCTCATAGAAATAACCGGTAGGGAAAGGGAATTTATCCATCTGCTCGATTACCGAATTGATAACCTCATCGTTTCCATATCCCTTTTTCACAAAGGAATTGACCGCAACGGTCCTGATCTTATTCTGGTGATAGATATTGGAAGGCGACTCTTCAAACTCGAGTGTAGCCAATTGGGTCAATGGAATGGAAGTACCTGCAACATTGTCGATAAAGATACCTTCTAAGGTTTCTATGGTTGCTTCGCCATCTCGCGGGACACTGACCATGATATCATAGTCATTATCATCGGAATTCGGGTCTGAATAGGTACCTACGCTATATCCTGACAAGGCTACTCGGATAGTTTGGTCAATAGATGAGGTCGGCACACCAAGGGCCATGGCTTTCTCGCGATTGATGTTGACCTTGATGTCCGTTTTATTGTTTTTTATAGGGTTATTGACATACTCCGAACCTTCTGTATTTTTCAACAGCTCCTCTACTTTATAGGATAAGGCCTGAAGGGTATCGAGGTTCTCGCCAAATACCCTGACTTCTACTGGTGAAATGATCGGAACGCCCTGTTCGAAATCTCGCACTTCTACTTTTGCACCAAGATAGGGCGTCCATTTGGCTCTCAATTCTTCAATTAAGGCGACCTTTTCCTTTGAATTCACGTCACCGTGAAGCTGTACAAAGATATCCGCATAAGAAACGTCTTCCCGAGCCTGTTGCATATTATAATAGACCCTGGGGTTTCCTTTTCCGATGTTTGAGGTATAATACTTTACTTCAGGAATCTGTTTTAGATCATGCTCAATGGCCTTTGTGATGCTATCGGTTGTCTGTATATTCGATTGCAAGGCGGTCTTGATGTGGACCATGAACTGCGGTTTCTCCGAAGCTGGGAATAAACTGAAACCTACGATAGGTATCAGGGCCAATGAGCCCAAGAAAATAGCCAAGGCAATAATGGCGGTGCGACCAGGATGCTTCAAGGCTTTGTCCAAGAAAACGCCATATGATTTATGGATAATTTTCTGCATGCCTCGAAGGATGGCATTTCCACCTTCTTCTTCATGCGGCTTCAGGATCTTACTGGAAAGAAAAGGAACAACCAATATGGCAATAAACATGGATCCAATCACGGAAGAAATAACCGCAATTGGCATACTGCGGATGAATTCACCCGCCATTTCAGGCATAAATACCAGCGGCATAAAGGCAATCACCAAGGTGACCGTACAGCCCAATACCGCTAATGCTATCTGTTCTGTTCCTTTTATAGCGGCTTCCATCTTGCTATATCCTTCACGCATCCAGCGTTCGATATTTTCCACAACAACGATACTATCATCAACCACTAAGCCCAATGCCACCACAAAGCCAACTATACTTAACTGATTCAATGAATAACCAAAGGAATTCATTGCGATAAGTCCAATTCCAAGGGATAAGGGGATGGCGATCATAACCACCAGGGATGCCCGGGTTCCCAAAGGCAATAAGGTGAAGAGTACCAAGAAAATAGCTATTCCAAAATCAATGGCCAGCCCTCCTAGGCGATTGTTTACATTTTCTGCCTGATCAAAATTGAGCACCAAGTCTATATTGTCTGGCAATCCTGCCTTAAATTCTTCCAAGATCTTTTTATACTCTTCTTGCGTATCGGAAATATTCATCCCTTCCTTCTGGGCAGCATTGATAAGGATGCATTTATAACCATTCAAACGGGTCATATGGTTATTTATACCAAATGTAGGATAGACATCCGCCACATCCTTCAATAGAATATTGCGCCCTTGGGCACTCGAAATGATGGTATGCTGTATATCGCTGATGCTCTGATAATTTCCTGAACTCTTGACGCTAAAAGACTGGCTTCCGGCATTGATACTTCCTGCAGGGATGTTTTGATTTTCACTTTGGACCGCTTGGATAATCCTGCTCATCGGGATATTTAATTCCGCAAGCTTGGCCTGGTTCAGGTCGATACGGACCTGTTGGTCAGGAAGACCTGAAATCTCAACTGATTTTAAAGCTTTCACTTTTTCAAGCTCCTCCTTCAGTTTGTCGCTATATTTCTTCATGCTGCTTGCTGAAGCATTCTCAGAGATCAGAGCCGCTTGGATAACACTGACATTGGTTGGGTCGATCTTGAGGACCTCCATGCTGTATATATTATCGGGTAGCTCCGAGTTGGCAGCATTCAATTCACGTACTAATTCTTGGTATTTATCATCGTAATCTTCTCCATAATCGAATTCCACCAAGAAAAATGCTACGCTGTTATTGATGGTGGTTTTAATGGTTTTGATATGGTCCAAGGCATAGAACCTGGCTTCCAATGGTTTCACCACCAATTGTTCCATATCCTTTGGGCTGGTTCCAGGATGCACCACCAAAACTGGGAAAGTGACCCCCTTCATATCAGGATCTTCTGCCCTTGGCATGGTCAACATGGATGTAATAGCAACCACCAGAATCATCAATACCATGATCATGGTAAATTGGTAGTTCTTAATTGGGTATTTAATTAAGCTCATGATTTCGGGTGTTAGGTATTATTTTTTAACAACAATTGCTGATCCATCGACCAAATACGGGCTTCCGGAAACAATGATGGATTGCGCTTGCTCGAGACCAGCTGCAACAAGTACATCATCATTTTCAATTTTGGCGACCTTGATCTTTTGCTTTTTAGCCGTTTTGCCATCTTCTGTGATGAAAACATAGCCTTCACGCCCATTTCCGTCCAGCAAGGCGGAGAATGGGATGCGCCATTGGTTGCCTGCTTTCATTCCAGAATTCATGATAATGGATTTTCCAAAAATCCCTGTAGCCAGTTTATAGCTAGGTTTTTCCTTTAGTTCCAAAAAGATGGTAAATGTACCTGTCTGCGGATCCAATCCTTCCGACTTCTTAGAAACCACTGCATCCAAAGTATCGGTAGGCATAGCATCTGTGCTGATCTTGGCCGGGTCACCAACCTTGATCTGGCTCCATTGCTGGTCTCCAACACCAACCTTGAGCTTCCAATCGGCATTGCTTGCACCATTGACTTGTAGGATCGGTGTTCCAGGACCTACAACTTGACCTTCATTGGCCATTTTCGCGAGCACAAATCCAGAAACCGGAGAAAATATATTGGAATATTGTTGATTGAAACTTACAGACTTCAGATCTTGCTGGGCAACATCAAGCGCTGTTTTTGCATTCTGCATTTGCTCCAGCGTGGCTACACTGTCCCGGTACAGCTTACTTGCACGCTCGAAATCCCTTCTAGCCTTTTCAACAGCAAGTTTAGCTTGTCCAGCTTTTGCATCTACCTCAGAACTGAGTACAGAAGCTAAAAGCTGACCCTTGCGGACCGCATCGCCTTCTTTGACCGTGATCTTAGAAATTACACCGCCATTCTTAAAGCTTAATACAGTTTCATCATCTGTGGTAAAGACGCCTGTTGCCTCTATTCCAGAATCTCCTGCACCAATATTGATAGGCATCAATTTAACGGGAATGGTATCCTGTACGGATATTTCTGATTTTCGTTCGGCTTGTTTACAGCTAGAAATAGAGATTGCTATTCCTGCAAACAATAGGGTTGTATATCCTAATTTCATGGGTCTTATTTTAGTTGGTATGATGCGTTTTCTCGTTCTAATTTTGCTATGGCAGACAATAATTTGAAGGCTGCAATATTATTAGCCATTTGCGAATTGGTGTACTGTGACCTGGCGTCGATGGTTTCGATATAGGTGTTGACACCTTCATTGAAGCCTCTTAATATCAACCGCTGATAGGTTGAAGCTGCTTCCATCTGGATTTTTGAACTTTCGTAGTTCTTTTGCATAGCTATCAATTCATTTTTTGCTACCTCAGCGGAAAGTTCCAATTGCTGTTTGGCTTGATCCAATTTGTTTTGAGCTTCGGCGACAGCAATCTGGTTTTCCTGGATCTTCAGTCGGTTTCTGTTTCCCTGAAATATGGGGAAACTCAATTGAGCACCCACCATGAAATATTGCGATTGACGGCTTACGCGCAAACCCTCAGCCTGTGATCCTAAATCCAAAAAGGCACTGAGCTTTGGAACAAAGGCTTGCTTGCTCATCTCTACCAAAGACTCTTGGATGGAAATATTGCCTTCAAGCGACTTCAATTCTTCACGTCCATCGATATTTACCGATAGTTCGGTTGCATGGAGATCATTGGTCCTGTTTTGTGCAGGATCAAAATAGATTTCTGCATTCGCATCTCGGTTCAATAGTGAATTGAAATAATACTTGGCATTCTTGATCTGCTGTTCTGCTTCTGCGATTTTTGATTCCTGTTGCGCGATTTCGGCATCTGACCTGATCACGTATGCTGGCAGTCCTTTTCCTGCTTCCAGTAATTTTTCGTTCACCCGCCTGCCCTCTTTGGCTAAAGTCAAAGCGTTCAAATAAATTTCTTTGGCTTGGACCGCACTTAAATAATTGAAATAGGCTATTTTAATATCCTTAACTAATTCCCTTTTGTAGGTTTCTGTTTCGGTCTTGCTCAGCTCGACCATTTTTTCACGGACGACCTTATTGTGTTTGATATCAGTATTGATGATTGGCACGGATGTCCTCACCTTGGCATCGTAATAGTTCTTTGGAAGGAAGGTTATCTGTTCATTCTCAATCTGGGGGAAATTGCTGCTTTGAGTCAATTGATTCAACGTAGTGTAGACTGGATTCAACATATCGCCAATTGGAAGGTCGATGGATCGGCCGCCATCTGCATGAGAATAGGTCAAGTCGAAAGTAATATTAGGAAGGTACATGCTCCTTGCCACCTCTAGTCCATTCATTGCCTTTTTCATGGATAGGTCTTTCTGGATCAACACCAAATTGCTATCCAGGCCCTGTTGTACATACTGTTCTAATTGATGGTCTTGCGCGTAACTGATTCCACTTATTCCGGTAAAAAGGATTATCAGCTTAGTTAGTGATTTGTATAAGCTCATTATTAACAGTGTTAACTATATATTCAAAAAAAACTATTTTGTTGCTTGGATCAATCCAACCAGGATGAGGTAGGAAGAATAAACATGGTCTTCCAGATCACCTGTTTTTCCAAACAGCTCATGTAAACAATCTAAATGCTTTGTGATATGTAATGAAACCAATCCATGCACAGAACTCCAAGCTTGAATGGTCACAAATACAGGATCCATACCTTTGAAATAACCCACCTGTTGACAATCAACAATGGTCTTCTTTAATAATTCGATCACCAATTCACCCTCAACCCAAGAACTATCCTCTATCTGCGAATTCAAGAAAGACAATGGCTCCTTCATCATAAACATAACCTGGTAGTATTCAGGGTGTGTAAAAGCAAAATGAATATATATCCGTCCGACTGCTTTTAAACGTTCAAAGGGATCTTCCACGGTCATCAATGGAAGGAACTGATCCTTAAGCATCCCGAACCCTACTTGATGTAAGGCATAAACGATATCATTCTTATCCTTATAGTATAGATAGATCGTTGTAGGACTGAATCCAATTTCCTTTGCGATCTTTCTTATTGAAGTCGCCTCATACCCTTCCTGGACAAACAGCTTTTTTGCTGCTTCTAAAATCACGGTACGTAGGTCTTCTTTTTGTTTTATTTTCTTTTCCACTTGATATTGTTTTCAAAAACAAAACTACTTAACAGTGTTAAGTAGTTTTGTTTAATTTTTCTAAAAAGACATTTGTATGACAATCCAATAAAAAAGGAGCTGTCCAAACGGACAGCTCCTCATTCAACTAACCACAATTAAACTTACTTCACTTCAATTAGTCTCTTTGCTACGATTGCTTCTTCTTTTTTACCGATCTTAATATTCAATACTCCATTTTCATAGGCAGCATCGATATTAGAATAATCAACTACTTCAGGTAGTGTGAAAGATCTGGAGAACGAAGTGTAGCTAAATTCTTTTTTGCTATATACTTTACCCTCTTCTACTTTTTCTTCTTGTTTTTCAACAGAGATATTGATTACATTCTTATCCACATTGATCTTGAAATCTGATTTCTGCAAACCTGGTGCAGCAACTTCAATATGGAAAGCTTCTGCGGATTCCGTAATGTTAACTGCAGGTACGCGTGTTACCAAGCGGTCTGTTAAAAAAGAATCATTGAATAAATTGTCAAATACATTGTTTACAAATGGATTCACTGCATCTGTGTTGTAAGATTTTCCTGGTAATTTTATTAATGCCATGTTTAATTCCTCCTTATTTTTTTAGTTCTTTAATTTCTGTTTTATAACATCCTATAATCAACTAACGTACCAAGGGCATACAAACTTATTTACAAGACAATTTGTCCTGTATCAAGTAAAAAACACAGCCAAAATGACCGGTTAAGAAAAATTCAACATGATTTTTAGACAGTTAATCCTTTGTGTAATAAAGAGATACTACAGAATTAGCAACATCACCTCCAAATGGAGGATTAATCTTTCGAATGGATATCTCGATCTGTTGGATATGCGAATATTCTTCAACAATTCTGTTTAGGATATCTTCTGCTGCAGACTCCAGTAACTTTCTGCGAGGGCTCATCACCTCTACCAAGATAGCATAAAGCTCTTCGTAATTTACTGTATTTTCAATTTCTTCAGCGTCTGGATTTTTGAAGGGGAAACTTACTGAAACACTAACCATAAACTCATTCCCTAAAACCTGCTCTTCTTCATAGTAACCAATCGGTGAATAAAAACGAACATCTTCTAGTGCAATTTTTTGGGTAATCTGGGCCATTATGAATAAAGTTTTTGATTTTGCTTATTAAAAATAATGTTTTTTCTTATATTAACCATAACAAAATACTTAAACCGATGTTAAAACATTCTTTATTAATAGCATTGCTTGCTGGAGTATCCTATGCAAGCGCACAAACAAAGTTTAAACCTGAAGACACTGAATTTTATGAACCAGTTCCTCGCGTCGTTAATACCAAAGCTAATGCAGCCCCTTCGGATGCCATTGTCTTGTTCGATGGAAAGAATCTATCGGAATGGGTAAGCGACAAAGATGAAAGTGCTCCGCAATGGACCATCAAAGATGGCGTACTAACGGTTAAGCCCGGTACTGGTGGTATCCATACCAAAAAGACCTTTGAAGATTTCCAATTACATATCGAATGGAAAAGCCCTGAAACCATCAAAGGTGAAGGTCAAGGACGTGGAAACTCCGGCATATTCCTACAAGGAAAATATGAACTTCAGGTATTGGATAACGACAACAACAAAACGTACACCAACGGACAAGCGGGAAGTATATACAAACAAAGCCCTCCTCTTGCAGAAGTGAGAAAACCTGAAAGTGGATGGCATACCTATGATGTGATCTATTCAGCTCCTAAATTCAACAAGGACGGTCATTTGATCAAAAGAGGAACGGTTACCGTCCTACATAATGGCGTAGTTGTTCAGAACAACACCGAAATCCAAGGTACGACAGAATACATTGGATTACCAAAAATGCAGGCACATGGCGCTGGTCCGATTGCATTACAAGATCATGGCGATCTAGTTTCTTTCCGAAATATTTGGATCAGGGAACTATAAGAAATTAAGAATATTAAATAGCAAAGGGGCAATCAAAAAATTGCCCCTTTGCTATTTAAATGTTGATAGCCTATTTTAGAAGCTTCACTTCATATAAGTCTTTTCTTCTATCCTTCAAGATCTTGACAGTTCCATACTCATGCAGATCACGCAGAGCGTAAAGATCAACGTCAGCGATCAGGACCATTTCGGTATTTGGCGTGGCTTCTGCCTTGATTGCATTGTTTGGAAAGGCAAAATCTGATGGAGTGAATACCGCAGATTGTGAATACTGAATATCCATGTTGTTTACACGAGGCAAGTTACCTACCGACCCTGCGATCGCTACATAACATTCATTTTCGATAGCCCTAGCTTGTGCACATGCACGGACACGGATATAACCATTCTGTGTATCTGTCATAAAAGGCACAAATAAGATCTGCATTCCTTGATCCGCCAAGATCCTGCTCAATTCCGGGAATTCAACATCATAACAGATCAAAAGCCCCACTTTACCGCAATCGGTATCAAACACCTTCACTTCCGAACCGCCCACTAAACCATAATACTTCATTTCATTCGGTGTAATATGTATTTTCTTATAATGGTCCAAACTACCGTTACGATGACACAGGTAACTGATGTTATACAACTTACCACGCTCCATGATTGGCATAGATCCGGAAATAATATTCACGTTATAAGAAACGGCAAACTGCTGGGTTCGCTCAACGATCTCCTTGGTATGTTCCGCTAACTTCTCCATGGCCAGACGCTCTGGAAGCTCATTATAAGGGCTCATCAATGGCGTATTGAAAAACTCAGGGAACATGATGAAGTCGGTATTGTAGTCACTCACCGTATCCACGAAGAATTCAATCTGATCATAAAATTCCTGAATATCCTTAAACTGGCGCATCTGCCATTGCACCAAGCCCAAACGGATGGTTTGCTTGGTTGCCGAGTTCGAAGGAGCGTCCGGTTCATAATAAATATTGTTCCACTCCAATAAGGTCGCTACCTCCATCGATTCCGCATCTTCAGGAAGGTAATTCTTTAAGATCTTCTTAACGTGGAAATCATTCGAAAGCTGGAAGGTCAGAGTAGGATCATAGATCTCTTTTCTTTTCACCTTTTCAATGTAGGTCCTTGGGGTCATACTGTCCGAATAGTTATGGTAATTCGGAATACGTCCACCGGCGATGATCCTTTGCAGGTTCCTCTGCTCACATAACTCCTTTCGCTGATCATACAACCTTCTTCCTAATCGCAAGGAGCGGAAATCCGGATGCACAAATACCTCGATACCGTATAGGGTATCCCCATCTGTATCGTGTTTATCAAACTTACCATCATCAATGATGCTGTAATATTTATCGTAAATATTGGTCTTGCGTGAATTCAGGATAATGGATAATGCACATGCCACAACTTTCCCATCCACCTCAACAGCGATCTGTCCTTCAGGAAAAATATCGATAAGGTCAACAATATTCTCTTTGGTCCATGGATCCCCTACCAAACCATGGTAAGCTTCTTCCATAGAATTCTTTAAATCCTTATAATCTTTTTTACTAAGGTTTCTAACTTTAATATCCATTTTAATATGATTGAATTGCCAGAAGCGGCAAAGTTATCCATAAAACAAAACCCATTCCAAATTTTAACTAAAAATCACTATCCATTCGTAATGAACATCTTAGCTATTTAAGAGCAATCTCCATTTCCGTGAAACCGTGTAGGATTAAAAACAGGTTTTTATTTCAGTAAAATACATTAAAAAACAAAACATTCAGCAATATTTTCAAGAAACTGATTTTAACAGGCTGGAATCATTTCATGATTTTATACCTTCTCAGGAAACATCAAACAAAAATAGCTGCCAATGGCAGCTATTTTAAAGCTTTATGAAATAAATTTAAGCTTCGCCTTTTGGAGTTCCGAAGTTAAGGGGGTATGGCATATCCTTTGGTTGGATTGTTCCATTTTGCCCTTCAAAACGGCTGATGTTCTCCTGCAAAGCTTTCATTAATTGTTTTGCATGTTCAGGTGTCAAAATAACCCTAGACTTAACTTTAGCCTTAGGCACACCAGGCATAATCCTAACAAAATCCACCACAAACTCTGTATTAGAATGGGTGATAATTGCAAGATTTGAATACACTCCTTCTGCAATCTCTTCGGTTAGTTCTATGCTTAATTCTTGTCCTTCCGGATTTGGATTAGGGTTTTCCATGTCTGTTCTCTTCTCTAATTTATTTTATTTACTAAATGTTCTGAAATCCTGATCTTTTTGGATGGTGAGGACCATTTCGTAGATCAATCGGATCACATTATCCACATCTTCTCTGTGAACCATTTCAACAGTTGTGTGCATATAACGCAAAGGTAAGGAAATCAACGCAGATGGAACACCTCCATTTGAATATGCAAATGCATCGGTATCGGTTCCCGTAAATCGTGATGACGCCTGTCTTTGAATTGGAATATTATTCTTTTGGGCCACCTCGATCAACTGTCTGTTCAAGTTAATCTGAACTGCAGGGGCATAAGAAACCACAGGTCCTTTCCCACAGGCCAGATCTCCTTGGGTGATCTTATTGATCATCGGTGTATTGGTATCATGGGTAACATCCGTGACGATCGCCACATTTGGCTTGATATAATTGGCAATCATTTCTGCTCCGCGAAGACCAATCTCTTCCTGAACCGAATTGACTACATATAATCCAAAAGGAAGTTTTTTCTTGTTTTCCTTCAACAATCTGGCAACCTCGGCAATCATAAACCCACCAGCTCTGTTATCCAATGCCCTACCTACATAATAGCGGTTGTTCAAGATCATGAACTCATCCTCATAGGTGATCACACATCCAACGTGGATGCCCAGTTCTTCGACCTCCTCTTTGGAAGTACAGCCACAGTCCAAGAAAATATTCTTCAGGTTCGGGCTCTCTTCTTTTTCACCAGAACGGGTATGGATGGCTGGCCAGCCAAAAACCGCTTTCACAATACCCTTGTCCGTATGGATATTGACACGTTTTGACGGAGCGATCTGATGGTCAGAACCGCCATTACGGATGACATAGATCAAACCGTCTTTAGAGATATAGTTCACAAACCAAGAGATCTCATCCGCATGAGCCTCAATTACCACTTTGTATTCTGCTTTCGGATTTATGATCCCAACCGCAGTTCCGTAGTTATCAATATAGGTCTCATCGACATAGGGCTTGATATAGTCCAACCACATTCGCTGTCCCCCCCATTCAAAACCTGTTGGAGAAGGATTATTGATATATTTTTCAAAAAAAGACAAGGAAGCATCCGTCACTACCGATGCTCTTTCTTCTACTTTTGCTGATTTTTTTGCCATAGTGAAGTATTAATTCTCGCAAAATAAGTATTTCCTTAATTTTCGCAAAAATAAAATCCGAAAGCTTATCTTTACCGGACACATTATTGCAATATGTTAGATATTTTAAGTTTTATTACCTGGGGACCTGAACCAGAAATCTTTAAAATTGGATCATTTGGCGTACGCTGGTATTCGCTATGTTGGTTGTTAGCCTTTGTAGTATCTTACTTCTTGATGCTCAAGATCTTTAAGAGAGAAGGAAAATCGCAAGAGTTATTGGATAAATTAACCATCTATATCTTTGTTGGAACCTTAGTTGGTGCTCGACTTGGTCACTGTTTCTTCTACGACTGGGCATACTACAAAGAACATTTCCTGGAAATATTCATCCCCTTTCAGAAAATCAATGGAAGTTGGGAATTAACTGGTTTTACCGGATTGGCGAGCCATGGTGGAGCCATTGGTATACTGATAGCCTTATGGTTGTTTTCCAGAAATACAAAGACTAATTTCATGTGGATTACAGACCGTTTGGTCCTTGTAGTACCTATTGCAGGAGCTTTTATTCGTCTAGGGAACTTCTTCAATTCAGAAATGATCGGGAATCCTACAGACCTGCCATGGGCGGTCGCATTTACCCACATTGACCAGATCCCTCGTCACCCTGCACAAATGTATGAAGCCATTGCATACGTCATTATCTTTTTTATCCTTTGGGCAATGTACCAGAAAAACAAAGACCCAAAACCAGGGAAATTATTTGGAATATTCTTGATCCTTCTTTTTGGAGCACGTTTCGTAATTGAATATGTAAAAATCGATCAAGTAGCTTTCGAAGCTGGAATGTTATTGAACATGGGGCAGATCTTAAGTATTCCATTCATCTTACTGGGAATCTTTCTGTTGGTCAGAAAACCTAAAGAAACTAAAAAAGCTTAACAACATATAGCCCTGCATTAGAACAGGGCTTTTTTTATCCTTATTGAATGTCATCTGCGCTAAAAAATAACAGAAAAGTCACGCTGCTAATTTTAGGTTTACTATCTGCAATCGGACCTTTCTCCATTGATCTTTATTTACCTGCTTTTGATGTCATAGCTGAAGACTTCAATACTTCCGTGGATAAAGTTCAACTGACGCTTACCAGTTATTTTATCGGCATTGCCTTCGGTCAAATGATCTACGGACCGATATTGGACAAATATGGCCGCAAAAAGCCGCTATTGGTCGGGTTAGCTATATATTTCTTTGCTTCCCTTCTGTGTATCTTGACCAAGGACATCAATCATCTCATTATTCTTCGATTCCTACAAGCTTTGGGAAGCTGTGGTGGCATGGTTGGCGCAAGAGCTATGGTCACCGATTATTACAGCAATCGTGAGGCAGCCAAGGTCTTCAGTTTATTGATGTTGGTCATTGGGGTCTCGCCTATCCTTGCCCCGAGCATCGGCGCCTTTATGCTGGCCCATTTTGACTGGCATTATATCTTTTTATTCTTGGCTGTGCTATCCTTATTTATTTTGGTTGCTACGGCTTTCTTGTTGCCTGAAAGCTTTGCTGGAAACCGAAGTTTGTCCTTAGCGCCAAAATCTATCTTGGGAAACTTCTGGCAGGTCCTTTCCAATAAGGTCTTTATTTCCTATTGTCTGATCGGCTCTATTGCTTCGGCCGGAACTTATGCCTATTTAGCGGGTTCCTCCTTTGTGATGCAGCAATTCTTTGGGCTAACAAAAGCAGAATACGGGATAGCCTTTGCCTTTATAGCATCTGCGATGGTCATTGCAACCCAATTGAACCGTTACTTCTTGAAAAAACACAGTAGCGAATACATTAGCCGGATGGCGAATACTTGGCAGGCCTTCATAGGAATACTGATGATAATAGCATTAATGACCAATAGCCTGAGTTTTCCGGTATTATTGATCTTAATTTTTTGCTTCCTTTTCGGTCATGGTTTTATTTTCCCGAATACCTCAGCAGTAGCTTTGACACCTTTTAAAAGCCTAGCCGGCAGTGCATCTGCCCTATTGGGCTGTATCCAGATGGCCATTGGAGCCTTTGCTTCAGCCTTGGTCAGCTTCTTCCATAATGGAACGGCATGGCCGATGCTAATGGTGATGTGCTCTGGAGGAATTTTGTCCCTGATACTACACCTTATCGTCAAAAAAAGGGTTCCAACAACAGAATCTTAATCAAAAAAATAACATAAAACAAATAGCGGGGAACTTATGGTTCCCCGCTATTTGTTTTATGTTCATGAACTTATCCGTTCAAAAAGCTTTCTAATCCCAATCGATAACTATCCAATCCGAAGCCTAATATTACACCTTTGCAATTTTTGGACAGGTAAGAATGATGTCTGAATTTCTCACGTTGGTGAACATTGGAGATATGAACCTCCACAACAGGCGTATTGATCGCAGCGATTGCATCTGCTATGGCTACTGAAGTATGGGTATAAGCACCGGCATTCAATATTACCCCATCAAATGAAAAGCCAACTTCATGGAGTTTATCGATAATTGCTCCCTCAGAATTACTCTGAAAATAATGCAGGTCCAAAACCGCATATTTATCTTTCAGTTGTTCAAAATAGGTTTCAAAGGATTGGTCTCCATAGATCCCCTTCTCTCGAACACCAAGTAGATTCAAATTAGGCCCATTTAGGATTAATATCTTCTTCATTATTTGCGTTTATTCGATAAATATACTATAATCCTAAAGATCTCCATAAAGATTACGGAAACTTGAACGTAATCCCACTGTAATTACACCAGATTTCTGGGTCGGAGCTTTTTCGATCTTATTATAACGCTGCGTATAGCCCACTTCAAACCTCAAATTATATTTCGGGTTCAAGACATAGGCAGCTTTTAAATCCGCGTAGTAAAGATCGTTTTGAACACCTTGGCCGATTTTGTTGCCATAGGTAATAGGTGCAGTATTGTACGATTGGAAGATATCTCCACCATAGTTGATAAACTGTCCCAATTGTCCCATCGGATCGGTCCCATAACGACTGTACATCCCTTGAACAGAAAAATCAAAACGATTCCAAGAATAGTTTGCAATACCGATCAACTCCCTAAAGTTCGCTCCTCTAGGATGCGCCAAAGGTTCCCCACGGTTACTATAGTTAGAGATCGAAACAAAGTGCTGATAGGTATATGGACGAACCGCATTATATTCTGCCAAAATATTTAAGTTTCTTACACCAAAAATATTAAAGGCTTTTGCTCCCAATTGCATCCCCCATTTATTGTGTTTATATCCGTTGTTTGAGAAGAATTCCTTCGCAGTAAATTCACCTAAGAGAAACTGACCGTAAGCAGTCAAGTTATCAAGGATCTTATATTTTGCATTCAATCCCAAGAACATCTTATCTGGGGAAGAAATATTATTATTTTCCACCGGTCTCAGGAACAATACAGGATTTAGGTAATTGAAATCGAACCCTCTATGTCCAGCTTGATTACGGTTGGCCCAAATAACGGATTGGAAGAATCCTAAGGACAATCTATTGGTCACATTCCAATCTAAATACTGGAATGCACCCCATTTGATACCATCACCAAAACGACCACCTGAATTCAGGGAGTCAATCCTTGGATTATTTGGATCGGTCATATATGCCCAAATGGAAGTATATTGCACATTACCAACCTTACCGGTCAGTTTCAAATGCGCCATATTCGCTGAAAAATCTGACAATAGAACAGATCTATACCCATCACCTATAAAATTCTTATCATAGGCCAAGGTCGCTTGGAAATAGTCACTGAAATCGTAAGTTAGGTTCGCTGTAGCATACATCCAGTCCTTGGTCTTGTTGAAAGGTCTCTTGGCCATTGCCTGTCCAGGAACAACCTTCGATTGCATGATATACTCATCGATATATCTTGGGAATACACCTTGATTCTCGAAGAAGTTACCGTAGAAAGTAAATTTATCCTTTATGGTAACACCCGCTTGAACCCCACGGGTATTTAGCCAAGTGGTCCTTTTATCAGGATCAATCATTTCTGTACCGATGACAAAGTCTGGTAAAACATCCAAATAAAAGGAATGGTCTTCTTTTTCAACCTGAACAAGGTGTTCATTGAAGATCTTGCGCATAAACCAGTTATCTGAATCCACCGGATTCAATGATTGAATGGAATCCATCTTCTCTAACAATCGCCCTTTAAACAAATAGGGTTTTGAAGAAGTATGATAACGCGTATTCGGAGAATACAACTCCTCATCATACTTTTGATAATGCTGGTAAGAGTAAGGCTGATTTTTGACTTGCGCATGCAATTGGCCAAAGGCACTTAGGCTGAGCAGTCCGGCTATCGCATAAGATAAAGTATGTTTCATAAATTATTAGTCGAGATGTTTGGGCTATACTATCAAATTTTATTCCTAAAAACTCCCAAAGGTACTTTTATTAATTGAGCTAAACTTATTTTTGCTCATATTAAACGCTAAAACGTTTAGTCTATCCAAGGTAAAATCAAGTACAATTTGTATATTGCTACCTAATTAATTGTAAAACTATTCTATTAAAAATATGAAACGTAGAACTTTTCTTCAAAATTCTGCCTTATTGGGCGCCGGAATGCTCGCTAGCAAGTTCTCTTTTGCCGAGGGGATCAATGATTTCCCAGTAGTCCGTACGCCGGTAGACAAACGTCATTTCAGCAGTAAGTTGGTGGAAGGCATGATCAAGGAATTCCAGAAAAATGTAGCCGATAAAGAACTTGGTTGGATGTTCAACAACTGCCTTCCAAATACCTTGGATACCACTGTATATGATGAATCCAAAGGCGATAGAAAATTAACCTATGTCATTACGGGCGACATCGATGCCATGTGGCTTCGCGACAGTAGTGCACAGGTTTGGCCGTACATTCAGTATGTCAACAAGGACAAAGACCTCAAAAACATGATCCTTGGATTGATCAACAAACAATCTGAATGTATCAATATTGATCCTTATGCCAATGCATTTTACAATGATCCGACCAAAAAAGGAGAATGGTTTACGGATCACACCGACATGAAACCGGGAATGCATGAGCGTAAATGGGAAATTGACTCCCTTTGTTATCCTATCCGCCTGGCTTACCGCTATTGGAAAGAAACAAATGATAACACGCCATTTGATGACACTTGGGTAAAAGCGCAAGAAGCTACCGTGAGGACCTTCAAAGAGCAACAACGTAAAAATGGTGTAGGACCCTATAAGTTTGAAAGAACAACATCTAGAGGTTCAGATACCCTACAGGTAGATGGATATGGATACCCTGTGAATCCAGTGGGATTGATCGTTTCCAGTTTCCGTCCTTCCGATGACTGTAGCATTTTTGGATTCTTGATCCCATCAAATCTTTTTGCCATTGTCAGCCTTCGTCAATCTGCAGAAATCCTTAGAAAAGTTAAAAACAATACGGCGCTCGCTTCAGAAATGGAAGCACTTGCCAATGAGGTTGAAACAGCTGTCAACCAATATGGTATCATTGACCATCCAACACATGGCCGAGTTTATGCATTTGAGGTGGATGGATTTGGAAGTTACCTGATGATGGACGATGCCAATGTACCTAGCCTATTAGCCCTTCCATATCTAGGTGCGGTGGATGTCAATGACGAGGTTTACCAGAGAACAAGAAACTTTATCCTTTCGGATAAAAACCCATTCTTCTTTAAGGGAAAATTTGCAGAAGGCATCGGTGGTCCACATATCGGCCGCGATATGATTTGGCCGATGTCAATCATTATGCGCGCAAATACCTCTACCAATGATGAGGAAATCAGACAGTGTGTACAAACCTTAAAGAAAACACATGGCGGAACAGGCTTTATGCATGAATCTTTCCATAAGGATGATCCAAAAAAATTCACCCGTCACTGGTTCGCATGGACCAATACCTTATTCGGAGAATTGATGTGGAAACTTTATAAAGAAAAACCAGAGCTATTAAAAGCTTAACAACATAAAAGCCCTCAAACCAATGAAGTTATGAGGGCTTTTTTATTTCTATCATGTTTATTAATTTCTAGGCTCGGCCATGACAAGATAATACGTTTCTGAAGAATTTATTGGATCCTGTGCTGGTTGGGCCAATAAAACGATGTTATTTTTTGCCGTTTGCCAGATTTTTATTGGATAATATTTTTCATCCAATGGATTTTTAAAAAGCTCCTTGTATTTTCCAAAGAGATTAGTTTTTTTAACATCTCCGGTATAACTAAATTGACTTTCACCAAAATTCGTATTGATACATCTTGTTAATGCATTGAATGATATTTCTGAATATTCATTTCCCAGTGTGCCTCTGCCCAAACCAAATTCTAGTCTAGCAAATGGTTTATCTCCAGTAATGTTACTTTTTAGATTAAAATACTCTTTACTAAAAGTATTGTTTGAACTGTAAAACTCTGTATCCTTGCCATCCTTCCAGTTTATTCCCAAGAAGTCTTTTGTGTTTTTGACATGAAATTCTACCGAATCCCTTCTTACAACAGCATTGTCCTTAAAAGCTGATAAATAAAGGGTATAGGTCCCTGGTATGGAGAATGCAAAGCCAACCTTTACAGTAACTGAAGATTTAGTTTTTGATTCAAAATACATCTTAGGAATTTCCCAATGAACAGAATCAAATACTCCCATATATGTAATACCAATATCAAAAGGATCAGCTTTTTCTCCTTCTAATCCCAAAAAAGCATCCACGTTTTCGAAAAGACTCAGATCCGACTTATTTGCATTAATAGTAATTTTCGGATATTCTACCGCTGGTTTTGGATCTGGCTCTGGCTCTGGCTTCGGATCAGGTGTAATCTCACTCTTTGTACATGCAGCTAACAAAGCTACTACGGCAATTAAGGCCAATGTGATTTTTTTCATAACAAATAAATGGAATAGTTAAAAAGTACTTATACAGTCAAATACCGATATTATTAATAATGTATCTCACTAACAAAATGACCAAATTTATTTCGATTGGTTTAAATAAATCTGAAAATTTAATATTGAGTTAACATTAGCAGGAACCCTCTGTAGGATTAACGAAAAAACTAAAACTGAGATGTGTTTTTTTTTCAGATTCACTGCACCCACACATAACTTTATACGAAACAATTTTTGCAATCATTTGCATTTGAAAACAGAATCTGCAACCTTTGTATCAATTTTTAAGAAAGCACATTGTTCATGTCTGCAAAAAACAGTCCCGGTCCTATTGGCATATTTGATTCTGGATATGGTGGTCTTACGGTTTTCAAAGAGATCCATAAGCATCTTCCAGATTACGATTACATTTATTTAGGAGATAATGCTCGAGTTCCCTATGGCACCCGATCGTTTGAGACTGTATATGAATATACCAAAGAATGTGTTTTCAAATTATTTGAACTAGGCTGCAATCTGGTAATCTTGGCTTGCAATACCGCATCCGCCAAGGCCCTAAGGACCATTCAACAGCATGACCTCCCCGAAGGCAAAAAGGTATTGGGTGTGATCCGTCCGACCTCCGAAGTCGTCGACCAATTTACAAAAAGCAATAAAGTTGGAATTTTGGCGACCCAAGGAACGGTAAACTCCAACTCCTATGTCCTTGAGATCAATAAATTCCATCCGCAGATTGAAGTATTCCAGCATGCCTGTCCTTTTTGGGTCCCTTTGGTGGAAAACAATGAGCTAGAAAGTGAGGGCGCAAATTTCTTTGTCCAACAAGATATCCAACAATTGCTTGCCACGTCACCGGAGATGGACACCATCTTATTAGCCTGTACACACTACCCATTGCTATTACCCTTGATCGAAAAATACACACCAAAAGGCATCAATATTATTTCGCAAGGTAAATTGGTCGCAGAAAGCTTGGTTGATTACTTAAAGAGACATCCTGAAGTAGAAGAGATTTGCTCAAAATCCCAATCCTTGCAGTTCTTTACCACGGATGACCCCAATGATTTCAATCAGAAGGCGGAAATTTTCTTTGGCAAAAAGATCAGTTCAAAGTTTATCAAGGTATAAAATTCAGTTTGAGTTAAATTAAGTTAATAATCTAAAAACTACCGTTTTACTCTTTATTTTTAGGTATAAAACATACCTAGATGAGAATCCTTTTACTTTTTCTCTTGATCATTTCAGGAACACTTTCCCAAGCTCAGACCGTTTCTGGTATCCTTCGAGATTCGGAGACCGGAAGAATATTGGTCAAGGCCAAAGTAAAAAGCAGTATTGCAGAAACTTTTAGCGATCTGCAAGGAAAGTTCTCCATAAAGGTTATGAAGCAGGATAGCCTGTTTTTCTATCAGCAAGGTTATCAGGTACTGAAGATAAACCTCTATTTGGATCAACCCCAAAAAGATTTATCCATCATTACCTTAAAACCGAGTTATATTGCCATTGAAGAAGTAAAGGTTGAAGGAAAAACAGAGAAAAACGATTCCACTCAAATCAAAATCGACCTGGGCATCCCAAAAACGCCAAAATATCGACAGGTTGTCCTAGGTAGAGCAGATATGTCGGGCAATCCAAGAGGATTCTTGGCAAATGGAAGTACCGCAAGATTGTTTACCGTAGATTTACTTGCGGTCAAGAGAATGCTATTTAAGAGCAAAGTCAAAATCCCTTTAGAAGAACAATTGGAAGCCGATGAGTATAGCATACAATATATCGACATGACATTCTCGAAGGAATTGATCGAAGAAATGACCGGTCTGAAAGGCGATCAGGCTACTATCTTCCAAAACACCTATAGACCAAGCTATGAAGAGTTTTCTAAAATGTCAGATTACGAACTCCGTACCTATATCAAAAACCGCTTCGAAGAATATAAACCATCAAACTAAAAATGAAAAAGCTACCCTTGGGTAGCTTCTAATCTTTATGATGCTTTAGCCTGTAGAGCCAAACCATATAATTTCATCTGTTTGACCATGGAAAGCAATCCATTTGCCCGCGTCGGCGAAAGATGCTCCTTTAAACCTATCTGATCGATAAAATAAAGGTCGGCATCCGCAATTTCCTTTGGACTATGCCCAGATAGTACTTTTACCATGAGACTTACCAAACCTTTAGTGATGACCGCATCAGAATCAGCCGTAAAATATAATTTTCCATCATCTTTCAACTCAGGGACCAACCAAACTTTAGATTGGCATCCTTTGATGATATATTGATCTTGTCTATTCGATTCATCAATCAATGGTAATTCCTTCCCTAATTGGATGATGAGTTCATATTTCTCCATCCAATCTTGATAAAAGGAAAAATCCTCAATCAATTCATCCTGTATTGCATTAATTGTCATAATCTTTTATACTAACATGGCAACGGCACGTTTCACTCCTGTCACCAATGCGTCGATTTCTTCTTTTGTGTTATAAACTGCTAAGCTTGCCCTTACTGTTCCCGGAATATGGAACTGCTCCATCACGGGTTGAGCACAGTGATGTCCCGTACGAACCGCAATTCCCAATTTATCCAACAGCACGCCGATGTCATAAGGGTGGGTACCATCAACAACAAAGGAAATCACGGAAGATTTCTCTTTTGCTGTTCCGATAAAACGGATTCCTTCTACTTCACTCAATCTTTCCGTAGCGTAGGCCAACAATTCATCCTCATACTTCTTGATATTATCCAATCCCAAATGGTTGATATAATCAATCGCAGCATTTAAGGCAATTCCGGCTTCAATATTAGGGGTACCGGCTTCAAACTTAAAGGGAAGTTCATTGTACGTGGTTTTCTCAAAGGTCACATCTTTGATCATATCACCGCCGCCTTGATATGGAGGCATCTTATTCAACCATTCTTCCTTACCGTACAATACTCCAACACCTGTTGGGCCGTACATCTTATGTCCTGAGAACACCAAGAAATCAACGTCCAGTTCCTGAACATCAATTTTTATATGTTGAACAGCCTGCGCCGCATCAATCAGCACCGGTGTATTTTGAGCATGCGCCAAATCAATAATTTCCTTGATTGGATTGATCGTGCCCAATGCATTCGAGACATAATTCACAGAAACAATCTTGGTTTTGGGGCTTAATAAAGATTTATAAGCATCCATATCCAATTCACCAGCTTCTGTCATCGGGATTACCTTCAAGGAAGCACCCTTCGCTTCGCAGATCATCTGCCAAGGAACTATATTAGAATGGTGCTCCATGGCCGAAATTAGGACCTCATCCCCTGCCGAAATAAACTCCTGTCCAAAACAGGTCGCCACTAAATTGATGCTATCTGTTGTTCCTTTGGTAATAATGATTTCATAGTCATGCTTTGCATGAATGAACTCCTGAACCTTTCTACGGGTTACCTCAAAGGCATCCGTGGAAATCTGACTTAGGTAATGAACCCCACGATGAACATTGCTGTTCATATCGGTATAATAGTTTAGGATGGCATCAATCACCGCTTTAGGCTTCTGTGTTGTTGCACCATTATCTAAATAGACCAAAGGCTTCCCGTTTACCTCACGTTTCAAAATCGGAAAATCTTCTCTAATCGCTTTGATGTCTAATGTATTCAATTCTAACTCTTTTTAATTAACACACAAAGTTAAGATATAATAAAACATATCGGGCATCAATAAAGTTATTTATAAGTAATAATCCATATTGCGGTTTGAAATAATAAAATATTAAATTATTATTAAGAGCAGATTGACTACCTTTGTTATAATTATGCAAGAACTACCTTTAAACATACCAGAAGGCTCAAGAAAAGAGGTAATGACCTACTTGGAACCCTTCATGCTCAATGAAATGGCCGAGTACCTAAAACCTGTTGAGGATATGTGGCAACCAGCAGATTTTCTGCCTGATTCTGCAAGAGACACTTTTTTTGAGGAAGTCCGTGATTTACAGGAAAGCGCGAAGGAATTACCTTACGACTTAGTAGCAGTGCTGATTGGCGACACCGTGACCGAAGAAGCCCTACCTACTTATGAGTCTTGGTTGACCATGGTGGACGATGTAAACAAAAACGAACAAGGTGGCTGGATGAAATGGGTTCGTGCATGGACTGCGGAAGAAAACAGACACGGGGATTTGCTGAACAAATACCTTTACCTGTCGGGCAGGATTGACATGAAACAGTTTGAGATCTCCGTTCAATATCTGATCAAGGATGGTTTCGACATCGGTACAGGTGCCGATCCTTATAGAAACTTTATCTATACTTCATTTCAGGAATTAGCAACGAATGTTTCCCATAGACGTGTTGCTGCCCTTTCTAAGAAAAGCGGTGATAAATTGCTGGCAAAAATGTGTGGTGTTATTGCTTCGGATGAAGCGAGACACGCAAAAGCATATATGTCCTTTATCTCTCATGCCATGGCAGTAGACCCTAGTGAGGTCATGATTGCATTTGAAGACATGATGAAGAAAAAGATCGTCATGCCGGCGCACTTCCTGAGAGAATCTGGAGAACCTCAAGGTGGAGCGTTCGCCCATTTCTCGGATGCTGCTCAACGATTAGGCGTGTATACGGCCGTTGACTATGTAGATATCCTAAAAGAATTGATCAATGATTGGAAAATCGACCAAGTTTCCGGATTGAATGAACAAGGTGAGAAAGCTCGCGACTATCTCATGCGCCTACCAGATCGCTTATTGCGCCTGGCCGACCGCATGAAAGTCCCAGAGAAACAATATAACTTCAAGTGGATCTATTAATCCCTTGATTCAAAACCCAAAAGAGACCGCAGATTGCGGTCTCTTTTGGGTTTTGAGATATTTATTTGAACCAGGATCAAAGGGATGGGAGGATGGACCAAGATCATGGTATGAATATGGCTTCCTAGCCTATTTTGTGCCTCAATTCCGTCGGGGCGAATCGCATTTGCCCGCTTCATATTTTGAATAAACAATAGGTTTTTATTTGCGTACATATCTGCACATTTGGTTTCCGCCACGATGTCATTCTGGCGAAGGAAGGATCTCGGAACTATATAAAAATCCAATTTTGAAATCATTAAGTATTACAATGGCGTACAGGTCCTCAATCTTCGATCGAGAATGACAGGCAATTTTGGGAGGAGAACCGTACAGATTCCTCACTGATCGTTCAGAATCAAAATGCGCTAAAGAGGGATTCAGAGTGAAACGAAGAATCTATTGTTTTAATTTTTTTGAGATGGTTGTCATTCCGAAATCGTAAGATGAGGAAACCATTTCAAATAAAGAATGGATAGGTCCTAGACCCTTCGGGGAAAGCCCTCAGGGTGACACAAAAGATTTATTGAAAAACATTTCACCCACGCTTTGGGTTGGCCCAAAAACAAACCACCCTTCTACAAAGATTTCACCCCCTCTGGGGGTTTTAAAATTCTAAAAGCATCCATCCTTCCAAAGGAAGCCCTTTAGCCCCCCGGCTCATTTCCAATGGCGGAAAAATGGAATGAATGCCGTTGCCCGGTGCGATGGGATTGGCCTTGGAATGCTTCCTCAAGATCATCCCATCAAAAGGGAGGATATTGAGGAAGATATTCCTGACATCAAGGCATTCTTTTCATGTGAAGTGGATGGTGCGAAAAGCCATCTTAAATGAGCCGAAGCGTTTTGGTTACTTTTGCGCCTCAAAAGTAACGAAGAGAATTGGTATCCGTGAGCTCCTCCGTCGGTTTGGTTACTTTTCCGCGAAAAAGTAACGAATACCCCCCTTCTATCTTATTTATTACAGAGTTTATTTGAATTCCCTTTCGCAAATCCGTAATTTCAAGGCACATTACCTGGAATCACATAACATCAATACATGAAACCCAAATTTGACCGCATATTAAGTCAACTTGACAATGAAGTGTACAAATTCCGACACTTTAGCGATCAATTGTTTTCAACGAACTTCCATTTTCATAAAGAGATCCAAATTAACTATATACAAGAGGGTTCTGGGCAACGTGTGGTTGGGGACAATATCTCCAATTTTGAAAAGGATGAACTTACGCTTTTGGGGTCCAATCTACCACATGTATGGTACTCCAATCCATCCAGCCATCCAGATGATAAAAAGGCAATATCCATCACCTTGTTCATTGATGTGGACAAATGTTTATCCCTATTGGATCCCCTGCAAGAAACCCACTCCCTGCGGAATTTCTTTGATAAGATGGATCGGGGCGTAATGTTTCTGGGTAAAACAAAAAAAGAACTGACCAAGCTACTTTTTGCCATCAATGAAGCAGAAGATCTGCAGAGGACCATCTATTTCCTGCAGCTGTTGGAACGCTTGATCAAGGCGGAGGACTTCCGATATATATCGAGCTCATCCTATAGGAACCGGTATTCAACCCAAGAATTTAAGGGCAATCAGGTAGATCACATTATCCGTTTTGTACTAGAGAACTACAATAAGGAGATTAAACTGGATGAGGCAGCGGAGATGGCGAGCATGACTAAACAGGCCTTTTGCCGTTTTTTCAAAGCTAGGACCCAAAAAAGCTTTATACAATTCGTCAACGAAACCCGAATCAGCATCGCTTGTCAAGAGATTTTAAAAACCGATAGCCTGATCAGCAATATTGCCTATGATTGCGGTTTTTCAAGCCTATCCAACTTCAACAAGATATTCAAATCGATCAAGGGTGTTACGCCCCGACAGTATAAGGATCGGTTAATGGGAAGGCTGGAAGCTTAATTTCCCGTAATCAGAACTCCACAAGTGCCTTTATTACCATTGAATTCGGATCCAAAAGGCCTTGAAATTTATACCCAAGTTCTTCAAAACCAATTTTATGCGTAATAAAATGTGCTAGATTGATCTTTCTATTTTTCAAAAATGAAATGACCTCTTCAAAATCACTTCGATCAGCATTTCTACTGCTCATTAAGGTGGCTTCACGTTTATGAAATTCCGGATGACTGAATTGAATAGTCCCTGCTTGCAATCCTATCAAAACATACCTACCCGTATGGGCAAGGTACTGAAAACTGGAATTAATGGCCTCCAAATTACCACTAGCATCGAATACTACATGTGCCATAGTTCCCTTACTGAACTCTTGCAACTTCTCCACTGCAGAACCCGACCTCACATTGTAGGTTTCTAGTTCTTCTACCATTTTTTTAGCTGCAGCCAATCTATCCTCATGTACATCCAACAAAAGGACCTTAGCCCCTCTCTCTGTAGCAAAAATTGAGGTCGCAATCCCTATGGGCCCCGCACCAACAATGAGCACGAATTCTCTAGGCTCCAATTTTGCCCTTTTGACAGCATGCAATGCAATAGAAAAGGGTTCTACCAGAGCTAATTCTTCAGTTCTTAAGCCTTCTCCAGCAATCAAGGAACTATCAGGAACTTGGATCAACTCTTTCATTCCACCATCAATATGTACGCCGAACACCTGCAAAGAAACACAGCAATTCCCTTTCCCCTTTTGGCAAGCCACACATTCCCCACAATTAAAATAGGGCAATACCGTCACTGATTGTCCCTTTTGGAAATTAGGGTCCATTGTTTCTACGATTTCGGCTGCAATTTCATGACCTAGCACCCTAGGATAGGTAAAATAAGGCTGCGTTCCTTCAAAGGCATGCAAGTCAGTCCCACAGATGCCGATTGCCTTGACCTTTAACAGGGAATGTCCAGGTTTGATCCGATTACAGACCTCTTCTTTATATTCCAATTCTCCAGGTTTTTTACATGCTAAGATTTGCATAGATTTAGGATTTAGATTTCATAAAATTAATTATGTTTGAGAAAGGATTTTTGATCGATATTATCTTTAAATAAATAGATATTAACAAAAAAAAGCCATTCCAAAAAAACCAAAAATTTGAGTTCAATAAAATATTCATTAAACTCTGGCTCAACCATTTCATTTAAAATTTGATGTAAGTATACCACCAAGCTCCGACCTCATTCGAGACACATTCCGAATTTTCCGAACATGTCTCGAATGAGGTCAAACTGAGGTCCGAAGATTATTGACCTGGAGGAGTCAATGAAAATCGAATTTTGGAATTTTATCAATCATAATAATCATGTAATATTTCAGTCCAAATTCTTTGAAATGTTAAATATTGAGTAAATTTACTTGTTGTACTAATAGTTGTTATGCTAAAAGAAAAATTCAATCAATATTCCTTTATTCTAGACCGTACGGCTAGAAGGGTAAAGCAGTTTGCCCAGTCTTCCTTTTCGGCACATGGGATTGACCTTACTGTAGACCAATGGTCGGTGATAAAAACGCTATATGAGCAGGAGGACTTGACCCATAAAGATCTGTCAGAGAAATGTGGGAAAGACCAACCCACGATGACCAGGATCGTCGATCTATTATTGAAGAAAGGTTATGTACATCGCATTGTGCATCCTAATGATCGTAGGAGCCTGCATATTCAATTGACTGAGGCTGGACAGGCGCAAGCGAAAAGTTTAACTCCACTGGTAAAGGATTTTAGGATGAAGGCATGGGAGAATTTGACAGAAGAAGATTTCGAAAATTTCACGAGAATATTAAACACAATTTATAATAATCTAGAAACAAAATAAAAAGATATGATTACGACAGATATTTGCATAATTGGAGCTGGACCCGTGGGTCTATTCGCTGTATTTGAAGCTGGTCTTTTAAAAATGCGCTGTCATTTGATTGATGTATTGCCACAGGTTGGGGGCCAGCTATCGGAAATCTATCCACACAAACCAATCTATGATATCCCGGGCTATCCCAGTATTACCGCACAGGAATTGATCAACAATCAGATGAAGCAGAATGAACCATTCCAACCCACATTTACCTTGGGTGAGCGGGTTGATGGCTTGCAGAAGCAAGAGGATGGATCTTATATGGTAGTCGGTTCGGAAGGTACTCAGATCCATTGCCAAGTTGTGGTTATTGCAGGTGGACTAGGTTGTTTTGAACCTCGAAAACCGGAACTGCAAAACCTGAGCAATTTTGAGGGCAAGAATGTGCATTACATGGTCAAAAATCCAGAAAAATTCCGGGACCAACGCATCGTTATCGCTGGAGGTGGTGATTCTGCATTGGACTGGACCATCTTTCTGAGCGATGTCGCAAAAGAGGTGACATTGGTGCACCGCAGTGACAATTTCCGCGGAGCACCAGATTCAGCGGAGAAGGTCTTCAATTTGGCACAAACCGGTAAGATCAATCTTTTGCTATCACATAACTTACAGAGCCTCAATGGCAATGGCCATTTAGAATCTGTACTTATGACAAACAAAAGCAAGGAAGAGATTGTTGTTCAAACAGATCATTTCATCCCACTTTATGGATTGAGCCCTAAGTTAGGGCCGATTGCAGATTGGGGATTAAACATTGATAAAAATGCCATTGAGGTGGATACATTTGATTATTCGACCAATGTGGAGCGGATTTATGCCATCGGTGATATCAACACCTATCCGGGAAAATTAAAGCTGATCTTATGTGGTTACCATGAAGCAGCATTAATGGTTCAGAGTGCCTTTAAGTATGTCTATCCGGAGCAAAAACTAAGTTTTAAATACACGACAGTAAACGGTATCAATGCGTTCTAATTATGGAGAATATCATCACTATTAATGTAGAGGATCGAGACGGGACAAGGCAGGAAGTCATGGTCCCTACAGATGTAAACCTGAGCTTGATGGAAATCCTGAAAGCATCAGAATACGATATCTTGGCAACCTGCGGCGGTATGGCACTCTGTGCTACCTGTCATGTAGAAGTTCTTGAGGGGGCAGAAAATCTGCCAGAAGCGGAAGATCAAGAGCTAGATATGCTAGACACCTTACCTGATTCGGATGACAAGAGCAGGTTAGCTTGTCAGCTGAGGTTGACCGAATCGAATAATGGTTTGACCATAAAGATTAAGGGAAGTTTACAATAAGCTTCAATATAGTGTACTTACTACACTTAGTTCGCTATATTTAACTTATTGAAAACAAAGAGAATAGCACGAGTTTAAACATCAATTTCATGTTTTATCTAAATTAAATGCAAATTATTGATAAAATATGCAGGAAAATGTCAGATATTTGTGCCTTATTTTAAAATTCTTATAACAAGGAAGTATTATGTTACTAAATCGTTCTGAAAGAAACTTTCCCCGAGTTATCATAATTGGAGCTGGATTCGGAGGTGTGGAACTAGCTCGACAGCTGAAAAACAAAGAGGTGGAAGTTCTGTTGATAGACCGTAACAACTACCACACCTTTCAACCCCTGATGTACCAGGTAGCGACCGGTACCTTAGCGTCTGATTCTATTTCATTTCCATTGCGCAAGATGTTCAAGAACCAAAAGAACTTTCGTTTCAGATTGGCGGAGGTATTGAGCATTGACAGCAAAAATAAAATGGTCCACACATCGGTTGCCGACTATGATTATGATTATCTCGTGATCGCAACGGGAGCTACTTCCAACTTCTTTGGCAACAAACAGGTGGAGAAATATGCATTACCGATGAAGAACATCATCGAAGCATTAAATATCCGTAGCTATCTCCTACAGAACCTTGAGGAAGCGGTCTTGAGAAAGAACGCCTCTGATAGAGAGCGATATCTAAATTTCGTTGTTGTGGGTGGAGGTCCGACGGGAGTTGAACTTTCTGGTGCCATTGCCGAATATCAACAGCATATGTTGAAAAAGGATTATCCAGAACTATCGACCTATGAGATGAAAGTCTTCTTGGTAGAAGGAACTGGAAAAATCTTGGGTGCACTTTCTGAAAAATCATCCCGCGATGCAGAGAGATACCTGCATGAGCTAGGTGTAAAAACCATATTGAACACGGTCGTAACGGATTATGACGGTAACACCGTTACCCTTTCTTCAGGAGAACAGATCCCTACCAAAACGGTTATCTGGGGAGCTGGCGTGATGGGACAAATGCCGGAAGGTATCAACCCAGAGATTATCCAACGTGGTAACCGAATCAAAACCAACGAACAATGTATCGTGGATGGCGAAGATGTGGTATATGCCATTGGAGACGTTTCTGCCATGATCTCTGAAGAAAACCCTAGAGGTTTACCTGGTGTTGCTCCAGTAGCTCAACAGCAAGGAAAATATGTTGCAAAACATATCCTAAACAAACTGAACAACCAAGAAACAGAAAACTTCAAGTACTTTGATAAAGGTTCCATGGCCACTGTTGGTAGAAACAGAGCGGTGGTGGACATGGGAAACCTGCACTTAAAAGGCTTTATCGCATGGATGACCTGGATGTTTGTGCACTTGGTATCGATCTTTGGATTCAGGAACCGTTTGGTTACATTCGTCAACTGGTCTATTAAGTTCCTGACCAAAAACTCAGGCATCCGTCTGATTATCCATAAGTATATCCGACCTCAATCTGAACCAACCGTAAAGGGTGAAGAGGTAGCTCAGCAATAAAACAAACTATAATATTTTAGAGAAAGGTTGATCAAAAGTCAACCTTTTTTTGTGAAAGAGTATCGTTTGAACCAGGATGCCCTTCGACAGTTCATCGAGCGAAGTCGAGATTCCGCTCAGGGTACAGGACAAGGGGTTCGACTCCGCTCAGCCTCCGGATAGACCATGATTTTGATCAATTTGTCGCTGGAAAGTCTACGTTGCTGTAGGTCGTATAGGATACACCCGCCAAATACAAACCTTAATAATTTGTGCCAAACTGATGGTTTCCTCGAATTCTCTTCGTTTCTTTTGAAGCCCAAATTAACCAAACCGACAAAGGAGCTCACGGACACCAGCTCTCTTCGTTACTTTTGAAGCCCAAAAGTAACCAAAACCGACGAAGGAGCTCACGGACACCAGCTCTCTTCGTTACTTTTGAAGCGCAAAAGTAACCAAAACCGACAAAGGAGCTCACGGACACCAGCTCTCTTCGTTACTTTTGAAGCGCAAAAGTAACCAAAACGCTTCGGCTCATTTAAGGTGGCTTTTCGCACTGTCCTTCGCACATGGATAGAATGCCTTGATGTCGGGAATATCTTCCTTCAAAATTCTCCTTTTTGATGGAGAATTTTTTGAAAGCATTCCAAGGCCATTCCCATCGCGCGAGGCATCGGCATTCTTTCCATCTTTCCGCCACTGGAAATGAGCCGGGGGGCTAAAGAGCTTCCTTCGGAAGGATGGATGAATACTTTAAGAATTTTAAAACTCCTGGAAAGGGTGAAATCTTTGTAGAACCTAGATGTTTGAAATGGCCAACCCACAGCGTGGGTGAAATGTTTTTCTGTAATTTCCCTTTATTGGCATAATAACAATAAAAAATAGTTCCCTCATCTTACGATTCGGTATGACATCATTCCCATAAAAAAACAACAATAGATTCTTCGCTTCACTCTGAATCCATCTTTAACGTAATTGCGATTCTGAACGATCACTGAAGAATCTGTACGGTTCTCCCCCTCATGACCCTGTCATTCTCAATCGAAGATTGAGGACCTGTACAGCATTGCAATCCGTAATTAATTATGTCTGTAAAACTCCGAAATCCTTCCTTCGTCAGGTCGCCAACAAAGGAGGAAAGAAGGTGCAGGAAATTACATCAACGTATTCCTCAACCAATTTCTCGATTTGTTCTGTAATAATCCGAGATGTTTCGTTCCTCAACATGACAAAAAAGCGGTAACCGAAGGTGCAAGAAAACACAGCAATACGACTATTATTTATTCAAAACATGATGCGGGCTTACGCAATAAGCCCCTAAAGTTCTGGGGAATTTCCAGCGCCACATTACCAAAATGATCTTGGTCCATCCTCTCATCCCATGAATCCTGGTTCAAATCCAGATCTTGGTCTATCCTCTCATCCCATCCATCCTGGTTCAAAAACCCCAACCCCCCTAATCCCATTGCTTCCCAAAATCCCAAGGCCATCTTAATTACTTGGATATTTTATTATTCGAAAGCCAAGGTTACTTCCATTATAACCCAAGTAAAATAAATCCCTGAATTTACTGTTCGCCACATGGTCTTGATTTAAAAATGAACCTCCTTTAATAGCAGGATTTGACACAGCAACTTGACCAGGATCAACGACAGCGTTTATACTATAGGTCCTTATTTCGTCTAAGCAATATTCTATTACATTTCCATAGATATCGTACAGCCCCCATGGATTTGGTTTCAACAAGCCTACATCTTTTATTTCATAACCAGAACTTTCATCATACCATGCGTATTCCGCAAGTTCACTTTCATGGCCGGTTAAGGTTTCATGATCTTCCAGAAAGAAATAATCAGCTTTGGAGCCTGCCCTTGCAGCATATTCCCATTGCGCTTCGGTTGGGAGATCTCCACCTGCCCACTGGGCATATGCCCTAGCTCCGGCCCAAGTCACATCATAGACAGGTTTGTTTTCATTCCCTGGGACAACCTTCCATTCACCATTGTTTTTTATAAAAAAGTTATTGTTATAAATCCAAAAAATGCTTGGATTATTGGGATCCTGGACGACCGATTCGTTTAGGTCGGCATTTACATCTTTTAGGAATTCAAGGTATTGTGCAAGAGTAATCTCATATTTGCTCATCAGGAAATCTCTGGTCAGGGTTACCTGATGGGCAGGGTAAGTGCTTGTTGCAGTTCCAGGTTCGGTAGCTCCCGAACCCATGGTAAATGTACCGGCAGGGATAGGGACGAACTCTATTTCTGGGGCTTGATATGCCACAATTTCACCCGCATCAACCTGCCAATCCATCGCTGAGACCCTTTTGACCTCGACCGAACCTAGGTTGATCGTGACCTGGTATTCATATTGCTTACCGGAAACAAAATATTCGTATAAAGGCAGGTCATATTCCAAAACCTTTTCCCCGACCTTGAACCGAAATTGCTCTTGACCAACATTAAACGACTCATACATGATAGCTTCCCGCTGAGTCCCAAGGCTAATATCGGAGCTGTTTAACAAAAAAATTGAATTTAAGTAAAGTTTGTATCTCCAACCACTGGAGAATCCCACAAGGCTTATTTCGACGTCTCCTAAATCCTCAGCGCTCAAACCTTGGCCAGGCAATAGCGTGAATTTTAGCTTACTGTTCCTATGCCGTAAACTTATTGGACCAATAGGATTGTTCTTGTCGACATTGACCATTCTGAAATCGATAAGGTCCAGTTTGGCCTGATCGAGCTGATCGGTAAAGTCCATCATAAGTTCGCCATTAGAAACCTGCTGATAGGGACTGTACAGGAAGACATCTATAGCGCTACCATCTTGGGGGTAGGTTATCGGCGCACCTCCATCAGCTGGAAGCAGCTCTCCTGATTCATATATATACTTCCGGTTGTTCACCAGCGCACTATTCAGGTCCCTTGATCCGGTCGGGAGGACATAGACCCCAAATTCCTGTCCCTCGACAGGTGTAGCAACGTTCATCGCCGTGATACTGTTCGGTTTTGCCAGGACCAGTTTAAGTTCTTTGCCCTCGGATGGAATGGCTATTCCATCGTCGCGCCTACAGGAAAACAACAGCAGGAGCATGCAAAGTAATGGATAGATTATTTGATTTCTTTTAAACATAATATTGATTTGGCTATCAAAGGATTGATAATTTAAGTTAATCGAAAAGAATCGATAGGCTAATATATTAATTATTAATAAACAATAGAATGTTTATTGAGAAATTTAGTTATTGGATGGGAAATATTTATTGTTATTTAGGATTATGACGGATGTCTTTGACTAGGTACTCGATGTTCAGCCCGAAGGAAGGTAGAAAAAAAGCAAACCATCAAGTCCAAAAATATCATGGGTTTTATTGGCGTACAGTATCTTAACCTTCGGTTAAGAATGACAAAACTTTAGGGAGAAGAACCGTACAGATCCCTCACGAAATGTTCAGAATCAAAATTACACAAATTCGTATTCTTGCTCCTTGGGGTAGTTCCGCTTTGTTTTTTCATTAACTTAATGACAACCCCAGAAGTTGCGAAATCTTTGTAGAAAATGAATGTATTTAGGGTTAAGAAACTCCTAGGGGGACAGCTTTGTAGAATTTAGATGTTTTGTATAGCCAACCCACAGCGTGTGTGAAATATTTTTCAATATATCTTTCTCAGGAGAAAAAATGGTTTCCTCATCTTACGATAGCGGAATGACAAACAACTCCAAATAAAATAAAAAAAAATAGATTCTTCGTTTCACTCTGAATCCCTCTTTAGCGCATTTTTATTCTGAACGATCAGTGAGGAATCTGTACGGTACTCTATAAAAAATGGCTGTCATTCTTTACCGAAGGTAAAGGACCTGTACGTCAAAGCAAGTACTGATAGTATAGTTCCGAGATCATTCCTTCGTCAGGAAGACAGCTAGAGGGAAAGCGAAGATGCAGGAAATTATGCCAATACAATCATTGTTTGTATAGTTCCGAGATCCTTCCTTCGTCAGGAAGACAGCTAGAGGGAAGCGAAGGTGCAGGAAATTATGCCAATACAATCATTGTTTGTAAAGTTCCGAGATCCTTCCTTCGTCAGGAAGACAGCTAGAGGGAAGCGAAGGTGCAGGAAATTATGCCAATACAATCATTGTTTGTATAGTTCCGAGATCCTTCTTTCGTCAGGACGACAGCTAGAGGGAAAGCGAAGATGCAGGAAATTATGCCAATACAATCATTGTTAGTATAGTTCCGAGATCCTTCCTTCGTCAGGACGACAGCTAGAGGGAAAGCGAAGATGCAGGAAATTATGCCAATACAAACCTATTATTTATTTTATTTATTCAAAACAAAATGCGGGCTTATGCAATAAACCCCTACAGTCCTGGGGAATTTCCAGTGTTATATTGCCAAAATGATCTTGGTCCATCCTCCCATCCTCGTCGGGTGAGCGGAGCCGAACCCAATCCTGGTTCAAATCCAGATCTTGGTCTATCCTCTCATCCTCGTCCTCTGAGTGGAGACGAAGGGCATCCTGGTTCAAAAAACTACCCCCTTCCTTTCGTTAAAAAATGTTAACAAATCCTTCTTTGTGTACGAAATAAAATCCGACTGCGTTATAGTATTAAAGAAAAGCAAAAGAGTAAAAGAGTATATAATTTCATAATTTAGGTTAATAATTGGTTTGGTAAAAATCCTAAGCTTCCCCAGCTCAGGATTTTTTATTGAAATGGCTTTTAAGTCACCTGAATATGGTCTGATGTTCGATTCAATTTCCTATTTTTGATATCCCCATAAAAGAAAGAAGGAAATCATGACAAATAAAGAGATAGCTAAGGTTTTTAAATTGTGTTCGCAATTGATGGAATTGTACAACGAGAATCCATTTAGGACAAAAGCAATGGCCTCGGCATCTTTTCGGATCGATAAATTACCTTTTGCGGCGAGCCAATCTGATCTTGAAACCCTAAGTGAACAACCTAATATCGGTAAGAGTACTGCTGAAAAGATCATGCAAGTCATTACTACGGGTACTTTTCCAGACTTGGACAAACTCCTTGCAAAAACTCCAGAGGGCATTTTGGAGATGCTTAAAATCAAAGGCTTGGGACCTAAGAAAATCCAGGTTATCTGGAATGACCTGGAAATTGAATCGGTCGGAGAGCTATACTATGCATGTAATGAAAACCGGCTGATTGAAGCCAAAGGTTTCGGTCTGAAAACTCAGGAGGACATTAAAAAAGCCATTGAATTTTCGATCGCCAATCAAGGTTGGTTCTTATTTGCCAAGGTTATGCCGTCGGCGCTCGAAGTCATACAACATTTTGAGAAAGCTTTAGCACTGGCTCCCATCAGTTTTACTGGAGACTACCGCAGGAAATCAGAAGTTTTGCAACATGTGCAAATATTGATCGCAGCAGAACCAGCGGCAATTCATCAAGCGATCAAAAGTTTAGCATATGAGTTTGACATCAATAAAGAAAACCAAAGGATCAGTTTCAAGGACCAAAATGGAATTCCATTTGAAGTATTGTCCTGTGAAGCAGAGCAATTTGCCAAGAACCTTTTGATAAGCACTGGTTCGGAGGAACACATCAAACAATTGGAAGAAATCGGCGAGATCCAGAATTTGGAATCGGAAAATGAGATCTATAAATCTTTAGGATTAGCCTATATAGAACCTGAATTGAGGGAAAGTGGAAATGTGATCGAACTGGCAAAGGCCAATAAACTACCCAACCTGATCACTTACGCAGACCTTCAAGGATCATTGCACAACCACTCGACCTATAGTGATGGTGTACATTCTTTGAAAGATATGGCTTTGTATTGCAAGGAAGAATTAGGATTGGAATATTTAGGGATTTGTGATCACTCCAAGACAGCAGTTTATGCCAATGGCTTGAGTCTGGAAAGACTGGAACAGCAATGGGTTGAAATTGATGAATTGAATAAAAAATTAGCTCCCTTCAAAATCTTTAAAGGAATAGAATCGGATATCCTTTCAGATGGATCTTTGGATTATCCAGACGAAGTCTTAGCTAAGTTTGATTTTGTGGTGGCCTCCATCCATAGTAATTTAAAAATGGACCAAGACAAAGCAACTGATCGTATTATCAAGGCCATTGAAAATCCATATACCACAATTTTAGGTCACCCAACAGGACGATTATTATTATCTAGAGCGGGTTATCCTTTGGACTTCAAAAAGGTAATCGATGCCTGTGCTGCCAATAAGGTCGTTATTGAAATAAACGCCAATCCATTGCGACTGGACCTTGACTGGAGATGGCATCAATATGCGTTAGAAAAAGGCGTGCTTCTATCTATCAATCCAGATGCCCACAGAAAAGAAGGCTTTTTGGATATGGAATATGGAGTTTATGTTGGACGAAAAGGCGGTTTGTCCAAAGAGATGTGCTTAAATGCCTTTGATCTTCAAAAAATCGAAGAATATTTTAAAAACAGAAAGAAACATTAAAACCTACTTTATAAGACCGTTATGATAAGAACAAAATCAATTTTCCTCGGCATGTTATTATGTGCTGCAAGCTATTCAGCAGAAGCACAATTGATGAAGGCCAAAGAATTATATAGCAAAGCCGATTCATTACGTGGAGAATTGACTGCATTGCGCACCTGCTATGATATCCAATACTACCATTTGGACGTTAAAGTGGATATCGACAATAAGTTTATTTCAGGGAGTAACCTATTTAAGTTTGAAGCTGTTGAACGTTTCAACAAATTACAGTTTGACCTATTTGATAACCTTTCCGTAGACAAGGTAGAATACAAAGGCAAGAGTCTTCCCTTTACAAGGGAATACAATGCCGTCTTTGTTGATTTCCCAGAATATATAGAAAAAGGAAAGGTCGATTCTTTTACGGTTCATTATTCTGGAAATCCTATTCAGGCGACTAGAGCTCCTTGGGACGGCGGCTTTGACTGGAAAAAGGACAGTAATGGAAAACCATGGGTTGCTACGGCTTGTCAAGGCTTGGGTGCCAGCGTTTGGTGGCCAAATAAAGACCATCAATCGGATGAGGTAAAGAGCATGTTGATATCGGTGGCTGTACCAAATGGGGTCATGAATGTATCTAATGGAAGATTGGTCAAGACAGAAAAACTGAAAAATGGATATACCAAATATCATTGGAAAGTAGAGAACCCGATCAACAATTACAATGTGGCCCTTAATATTGGGGATTATACGCATTTCAAAGAAACCTATGCTGGAGAAAAAGGTCCACTATCTGTTGATTACTATGTCTTAAAAGAAAACGCAGGCAAGATCGATCACTTAAAAAAGAATGCGAATGAGACACTAAAGGCTTTCGAGCATTGGTTTGGACCTTACCCTTTTTATGAGGATGGGTACAAGCTTGTGGAAACGGCGCATTTAGGCATGGAGCATCAGAGTGCAGTTGCCTATGGCAATAAATACCAAAACGGATATTTAGGTAGAGACGGATCGAGAACCGGTTGGGGCTTGAAATGGGACTTTATTGTGGTCCATGAATCGGGGCATGAGTGGTTTGGCAACAATATTACTTCGAATGACCTTGCTGATATGTGGATCCATGAAAGTTTCACCAATTATTCAGAAGCCCTATTCATTGATTTCTTTTATGGAAAGGAAGCCAGCCAAGCCTATGTTAATGGCAACCGTCGCGGGATCCAAAACGATAGTCCTATCCAAGGACCATACAACGTAAATAAAGAAGGTTCAGGGGATATGTACAACAAGGGTGGTGTTTTGCACAACATGATACGGACCATGATTGATGATGATGACAAATGGCGTAATATCCTACGCGGATTAAACAAGAAATTTTACCATCAGACGGTTGATTATGGCGATATCGTAAATTATATGAGCAAAGAGTCTGGCATCAACCTCGATAAAACCTTTGAACAGTTTGTACAGACGAAAAGCATCCCGACTTTAGAGGTCATAGAGAATAGTCCAGGTGTCTTTATGATCCGTTGGATATCAGAAGTAAAAGATTTTCAAATGCCGGTCCATATCTTTGATAAGGACGGAAAAAGATTGAGAATAGACCCAACAGACAAATTTAAGGTGATGAGGTTGGATGGATTAACGAAGGAGAACTTTAAGGTGGATACTTATAATTATTATATTGGTACTACAATACAATAAAATAAGCCTAATTTCGTTCACAATATCATATTTAAAAATTTGAATATTTTCATCGACAAAAGATGTTTTTTTATAAGTAATGCTTTCATAAAAAACCATTTTTTTTCATTAGGTTTGCAATTAAATTACAAATAATACTTACACATCTAAATGGGGCTTTTTAATTGGTTTACGCAAGAAGTTGCAATAGACTTGGGAACAGCTAACACCCTAATCATTCACAATGATAAAGTAGTAGTAGATGAACCCTCAATTGTAGCATTTGACCGCACAACAAATAAGGTGATCGCAATCGGTCGTCAGGCAATGCAAATGGAGGGTAAAACTCACGACAATATAAAAACGGTAAGACCATTGCGTGATGGTGTGATAGCAGATTTCACAGCTGCTGAGCATTTAATCCGCGGTATGGTTAAGCTTATCAACAAAGGTAAGAGCTGGTTTTTCCCATCCTTACGTATGGTGGTATGTATTCCCTCGGGCATAACAGAGGTCGAGAAACGTGCTGTTCGTGATTCGGCAGAGATTGCTGGAGCGAAAGAGGTTTACTTGATCCATGAACCTATGGCAGCTGCTGTGGGTATCGGTATCGATGTGGAAGAACCTGTAGGAAACATGATCATCGATATCGGTGGTGGTACCACTGAAATTGCCGTGATTGCCCTTTCAGGAATTGTTTGTGACCAATCTATCCGTGTTGCGGGAGATAACTTCGATTCAGACATTGTTCAATATATTCGTCGTCAGCATAATATTATGATTGGAGACCGTACAGCGGAGAAAATCAAGATTGAAGTTGGCGCAGCATTACCAGAATTAACAGATCCACCTGAGGATTTCGCGGTTCAAGGTCGTGACCTAATGACTGGTATCCCTAAACAGATCACTGTATCCTATACGGAAATTGCGCACTGTTTAGACAAGTCAATTTCTAAAATTGAGGAAGCTATCTTAAAAGCATTGGAGATCACTCCTCCAGAACTATCTGCTGATATCTATCAAACAGGTATCTATCTGACAGGCGGTGGCGCCTTACTTCGTGGATTGGACAAACGTATTCAAGCGAAAACAAAACTTCCTGTTCACGTTGCGGAAGACCCACTTCGTGCAGTAGTTAGAGGAACTGGGATTGCACTTAAAAACATTGGACGTTTTAAGTTCTTAATGCAATAACAAATAATTAAAAAAATTTATGATTACGCGATATAACGTTCCTATAATGTTATATCGCGTAACTATTAAAAGAGAACAATAATGAAGAACCTTTGGCTTTTCTTGGTTAGATATAATGCCTTTTTTTGGTTTATTCTCTTTTTTGTTGCTTCTCTCCTATTGGTTGTCCAAAACAACAGGTACCAACGCTCAGCCTTTATCAATTCTTCCAATGTAGTCGTAGGATCATTTTACGATAAGTTGAATTCTTGGAAAAGCTATTTGGCGCTTGAAGAAACCAATAAAAACCTGGCGCTGGAAAATTCAGAGCTCAGGAAACAACTTCAACATTATCTTTTGACCGACACCTTGGATTCTGTACAGATCAATGATTCCATCGATATGAACAGGTACCAGTTCACGATGGCAGAGGTCGTTAACAACAGTGTACACCAGAAAAGTAATTTCATTACGATCAATAAAGGCTCATTGGCAGGCATTCAGAAAGGATTAGGTGTCATCACTTCCAATGGTGTTGTCGGTATTGTCCTGAATGTATCAGCACATTTTAGTACCATTCAATCTTTATTGCATCCAGATACCCGGGTTTCAGTGACCATGGATACCACAAATGTCTTTGGATCTTTGGTCTGGGGAAATACAACCGACCCGCAGTTTGCCATAGTCAAGGATATCCCAAACCATCTTAAAGTCCAAAAAGGACAAAAGATCTACACGTCAGGGTTTTCCCTGTTTCCGAAAGGTATTGAAATTGGATCGGTGGAGGAAACTGGTATAAGTTCAGGAGGCTCCTTCCTGGACATCAAGATTAAATTGAGGACGAATTTCAGCAATCTAAACCATGTGTATGTGGTGAAGGATCTGCTGGAGAATGAAAAAAATGAATTGGAAGCCGTAACGGAGGATAATGATGGGTAAGGTGATAATTTTCAATATTATTCGATTTATTGTATTGATCGCGATGCAAGTTGTATTGTTCAAGAATATTGGATATTATAACTTAGCGACTCCTTTTCCGTATATCCTGATCATCTTTTTGTTACCCATCGGTACACCAAACTTTGTATTGTATGTATTGGCCTTCCTAACAGGACTAACCGTAGATGCCTTTTATGATTCGATAGGTGTGCATGCTGCAGCCTGCGTAGCCCTGACCTGGTATAGGATATTTTTCCATAGAATTACCTTGGACGTTGATGTTCAGGATTCCTTTGAAACTCCTTCATTAGGCAATATGGGCGCCAAATGGTTCCTTTCCTATATTTCTATCGGAACGTTGATCCACCATTTCGTTCTTCTGCATGTAGAATATTTTAGTTTCTCAAACTATTTAAGCACGCTACTGAGCATATTACTAAGCAGTATTTTTACTATCTTGTTAATCATATTGATTAGTATACTTATTTACAAAAGAAAATCTCGCTTATTAAGTAATTAATAATTACGGTCTTATTCTCATGAACAATAGTTATTTCAACCGTAAATTCGTTATCCAAGGAATCTTCATTGCTATTGCACTCGTTATTGTAGCAAGACTCTTCTATATACAGGTCATCGACGACAAATACCTTCTTTCAGCCAACAACAACGTCATGCGGAAAAAGATCATCTATCCCGCACGAGGTGTTATTTTAGACCGGAATGGTAAAGTCTTGGTCCAGAATGAACCTGTTTATGATATCATGGTTACCCCTAGGGAAGTCAAGGATCTGGACACCCTGTTGCTATGTGACCTATTAGGGATCGACACGGTTGATTTCAATGTACGGATGAGAAAGGCGAAAGCACATTCACCCTATCGGGCATCACAATTTATGAAGCAGGTTTCATCGACTGTCTATGCCAAATTTCAGGAACACCTGTATAAGTTCAGGGGTTTCTACCCTCTGAACCGTACCGTTCGTAGTTATCCTGATAGTATTGCCGCGCAGTTTTTGGGTTATATCCAGGAGGTGAATGAAAGAGATATTGAAAAATCGAATGGCTTTTATCGCCCTGGAGATTATATTGGAGCATCTGGAGTAGAACGTGCCTATGAAGAACTTTTGAGGGGTAAACGTGGGGTGGAAAACCAAATGGTTGATGCCCTGAACAGACCTCAGGGTAGTTTTATGGATGGTAAATATGACACCCTTGCTGTTACAGGGGATGGACTTGTTTCTTCCTTGGACAAAGACCTTCAGATATTGGCTGAAAAGCTGATGAAAAACAAACTAGGTTCTGTGGTTGCCATCGAGCCTTCCACGGGTGAAATCTTGAGTTTTGTAAGTAGTCCATCTTACAATCCAAATATGATGGTTGGACGTGAATTAGGAAACAATTACATGAAATTGTTGAATGATGAAACCAAACCTATGTTTATCCGTCCCATTCAAGCTTCTTATCCTCCGGGTTCCGTTTTTAAGGTTGTCTCCGCATTAACAGCCCAGCAAGCTGGTGTGATCAATGATCAGACTGTGTTTTATTGTCCAGGTGGATATCGCTATGGTGGTGGACGTGCGATAATGCGCTGTACTCACGTTGATGGAGCAACCGGACTGGTAAAATCCATCAAGATGTCCTGTAATACCTATTATGGGTATGTATATGCCAAAATGATCGACAGCAGAGGTATGAGCGGTCCGAAAGCCTATGACCTCTGGAAGGAAGCATTGGGAAAATTTGGTCTCGGCCATAAATTGGGGATAGACCTTCCAGGCGAAAAACCGGGACTTGTACCTACATCAGACTTTTATACCAAAAGATATGGGAGCGGAAATTGGAGATCTAGTTTTAATATCTCCTTATCTATCGGTCAAGGTGAACTAGGGATCACCCCATTGCAAATGGCCAACATCATGGCCATTGTGGCAAATCGAGGATTCTATTACCGCCCCCACCTCATTAAGGGAATTGGCGAAAAGCAGATCGTGAAGGAAGAATTTACAGAGAAGATCTCTGCTGGTGTTGATGCCAGACACTATGAGCCTGTCATTGAGGGAATGAGCCAAGCAGTGAACCAGGGTGGTACCGGCGCGGCCTCAAGAATAGCTGGAATTGAGATGTGCGGAAAAACGGGTACCGTTCAGAACCCACATGGTGAAAACCACGCCGTATTCTTTGCTTTTGCACCAAGGGATAATCCTAAAATCGCCATTGCGGTTTTCGTAGAGAATGCTGGTTATGGAGGTACATGGGCGGCTCCGATCGCGAGTATGATGGTTGAAAAATACCTGAAGGATACCATCTCCTTGCCTAAATATATTCAGGACAGGATCTATAATGGTAACTTAATGCCGAAGCCAAAAGTGAAGAAAGAGGAAAGCATCAAAAAGGACAGTACTAAGAATAACAATAAACCACAAACGGTACGTACCGCAGCAGTAGACCCAAAGAAAAAAACGGAATCTGCGGTATTAGTGCACCATAGCCAAGTGAGGAGAAACCATGAATAACCTACATAAGAAAAGTTTTTTCGGTAGAATTGATTGGTTGACCATTGGATTGTGGTTGGCTTTATGTTTGATCGGTTGGTTCAATATCCACGCTGCAGTATACGATGCTGAGAATCCAGGTTTATTTAATCTGGCGACCAACTACGGAAAGCAATCCATTTATATCTTTACGGCACTGATCATTGGTATCTGTATCCTGATCATTGATTCCCGATTTTTCATATCCTCGGCCCCTATTATCTATATCATCGTCATTCTGCTTTTGGTGGCTGTATTGGTGGTTGGTCGAAATGTTGGGGGTAACCAGGCATGGATACCTTTAGGTAGTTTTAGGTTGCAACCTTCTGAGTTTGGAAAGTTGGCAACCTGTCTATTGTTGGCCTATTACCTCAGTAACCAGACGAACAAAAACCCCAATATGAAGACCTTGTTCATAGGTGCATGTATTGTATTGTTTCCTGTTGCTTTGGTTATGTTGCAACCTGATACGGGTTCTGCCTTGGCTTTCTTTGCCTTGATCTTTGTGTTCTACAGGGAAGGTTATGTGAGCACTGGATTATTGATCATTGGTGGATTGGCGATTTTCTTGTTCGTCTTGGCATTATTGGTCAATCAATGGATCCTGATCGGTATATTGGCCTTGGTCTGCGGATTTTTCGCCTTTATGATGCGCAAAAAACGAAAGAACCTGATCAATATGGCGATCCTATTTGTGGTTTCCAGTGTGTATGTGCTCTGCGTGGACTTCGCTTATGAGCAAATCCTACAACCGCACCAAAGAAACCGTATCGACATTATCTTGGGCAAAATGGATGACCCCAAAGGTCAAGGTTATAACTTGAACCAATCGATGATTGCCATTGGTTCCGGTCAGCTTTTTGGAAAGGGCTATCTCCAAGGTACCCAAACCAAATATAACTTTGTGCCGGAACAAAGTACCGACTTTATTTTCTGTACGGTGGGTGAAGAATGGGGTTTTGTAGGTTCTGTGGTACTGATTTCGATCTATGTTGCCTTGCTGGTAAGACTTGTGAATATTGCGGAAAGACAACGTACCGCCTTCGCCAGGATCTATGCATACGGGGTAGCTTCTATCCTATTCTTCCACTTCTTTATCAATATCGGAATGACCATCGGAATCGTCCCTGTAATTGGTATCCCATTGCCTTTTATTAGTTATGGAGGATCCTCATTATGGTCCTTTACCATATTGTTGTTTATTCTGTTGAAGTTTGATTCGACAAGGAAAGGGACGGGGTAGCTTATATTCTCTCTAACACCAATCTTATTGCCTTATCAACAATTTCTTGGGGATTGTTACTAAAAGATTCACTCACTCGACTGGCAAGTATTGCGTTGATGGAAATGGCATGGTGACCAAACATATTACTGAGCGCATAGATCCCCGCAGTTTCCATTTCTAGATTGGTGATGTTTCTTCCTGAGATTTCAAAACTGTTGGCATTCTTGATGAGGTCCGGATAGATATTGTTGGACCTTACATTCCTGCCCTGGGGGCCATAGAAACCTGGGGCTGTCATGGTTATTCCCTTTGGAAGGTCGAATGCAAATTGATCCAAAAGCTTTTGGGACGCCCGGCCTACATAGGGTTTGAATGTTAGGCTATCAAAGTGCTTGACTACGGCATCCTGCAATTGGACTTCGGGCTCGGTATAAGGTTTTCTATAGTATTGCATTAAGGTATCGAATCCTATTGCAAATTCGGAAGCTAATACGGTACCCATGGAAATATTCCCTTGAATAGACCCGGAGGTTCCAATTCGGATAATATCTAAGGATTTGATTTCAGGCTTTAGGGTTTTGGTCTGGAAATCGACATTGACCAAAGCATCCAATTCATTCAGGACGATATCAATGTTATCTGTTCCAATCCCTGTAGAAATAACGGTGATCCTTTTTCCATTGACGGAACCAGTATGGGTAATAAATTCTCGTCTTCCTTTTTTGATCTCGATATCATCGAAGTATTTGGAAACTTCGGGAACACGGTCAGGATCTCCGACGAAAATTACAGTATCAGCAATATCAGATGGCAATAAATTCAAATGGTAAATACTTCCATCGGAATTAATAATTAGTTCAGAATCGTTAATCATATGGTTCGCAAGTAATTGATCTCTACCCCCTCAATCTTTTCCATTCTCCCGATCACTTCATTTACCTGTAATTTACGGATTTCGAAGGTAATTTTACAATTTGTATCAAAATCTTGACTCAAAACGACTAGATCTGTTTCCTTAACAATCCGCATGACATCATTCATCTGTAGGTAATCGAACTTCAATTCGTAGACATCATTTACGGTCTTTTCCACGACTTCTGCTTCTGCAAGGGCTTCTTGGGTTGCTGTCTTATAGGCATTGATCAAGCCTGGTACTCCCAATAAGGTTCCTCCAAAATAACGAACGACCACCACCAGGATATTTGTGACATCCATGGAGAGCAAAACATTCAATATAGGTCTCCCTGCAGTCCCTGAGGGTTCTCCATCGTCATTTACCCGGAACACTGCACGGTCTGGGCTAAGCCGATAGGCATAACAATGGTGGCGGGCTTTGGGGTGCATGGATTTCAATTCAGCGATAATATCCTTAAGCTTACTTTCGTCCTTGAGGGGATAGGCATAGGCGATAAACTTGCTTCCCTTGTCCCTAAAAATTCCTTCTGAAGGTGCTTCAATAGTTTGGTATGTATCTTCGAATAAACTCACAGCAATGCAATTAATAAAACTGAAATAATGGCCAAAAATAGCCCAATTTTATTGTAAACGCTAAGTTTCTCCTGAAATAGTATCACTCCTGCCATCGCTCCCACCGCAATCACGCCAATATTCATCCCTGTGAAAACTAGGGATGGACTATCAGGCAGTGCTTTGTGCGCTTTCATGTAAAAGACTATGTTTCCAAAATTAAAAACGCCTAATATAGCGCCGTAAAGGAGGGATTTTTTGTCAAAGTCCTGTTTTTTGACAAATAGGAGGTAAACTAGAAAGAGCAATGCAAATCCTAAAGCCAGGGTAAATACTATCCAAAGGGAGGACATGTAGGTTATCTGGCTGTTTAAGGCTATCTGCTTGAAAAGAATATCAATGATACCCATCCCGAAGAACACCAACAAAGGGTATATCCAAATTTGCTTTCCCTGAACTCGATCATTCTTATTCCAACCTATAGAAAACACGATAGCAAGCAATCCTACTGCGATACCAATAAACTTATTGGCTGCAAATTCTTCATTCATCCAGAAATAGGCTGCTAACAATGGAATAAATAGGGATAATCGCTGAGCAACCTCCGTTTTGACAATTCCTCCATAACGGATTGAAAGGGCCAGACATATGAATATAAAGGGTAAAAGGAACCCCAAAGGAACATAGATAGCCCAAGGAAGGTTGGAAGTCCAAGGAACAATTTGGGGTTTCAGCACCAGATAGGTTAGGAAAAGTGCAATGGGATAATTCCAGACCAGGAGTTGTAAGTAGTTCACTCCACGCTGTCTGGCCAATTTGATAATGATGGCAACAGTCACTGAACAGAGAACCGAAATGAGGATATAATGCATTTTTGTACTATTCTTCGAAATGCTACAAATATATCCTTTTCTAGATAGCAAATAGAGTAGGAAAAGGATCAATCAAGCATTGAGAAATCAGAAATTGCTTCAAAACATCATTTTTTTGACTGAGAAATGAGCTGATTTTTGTTAAATTTTTAAATATTTTTTCACCATTTTTTAGCGCTATTTTTTGGCGTTTTTTAGGCTATTTTTTATACGAATTTTATAAGTCAAAATTTTAACAAAACCACATTAATTTGTTTTAAAGGCATATTTTAATATATATATAGACATATTACTCATAATTTACGACTATTTTTTAGGCTATTTTTATCGTAAATTTTAATGTATTTTTACGCTATTTTTGATTAGTTTTTATAGCATAAAACAATATTTTTTAAAAAATATTTTGCACTTAAATAAAGAAGCTCTATATTTGAAAACAAATAAACGGGAAATGAACATACAATATACATATACCAACTTTTGGTTCTTTTATTTTAAAGATAAGAGCTGGGACTAGTATATGGTATTTAGAAAATATTGAAGGGTCCCAGCTGAAAAGTTTGGGACCTTTTTTTTGACAAAAAAGTAAAGCATAATAAAGATAATGAGTGAGAAAATAAAGATTGCCATCCAAGGAGTAAAAGCTTCATTTCATGAGGAAGCTGCCTATAAATATTTCGGCAAGGACATAGAAACGCTTGAATGTTCATCATTTAAGAAAACATGTGACCTCCTGAAGCAAGGAAAAGCAGACTATGTCGTGATGGCGATTGAAAATTCAATTGCGGGAAGCATTCTACCTAATTACAATCTTTTAAGGGACTACCGCTTTCATATCATCGGCGAAGTTCATCTTAATATCCAACAGCATCTTTTGGCATTGCCTGGAGTTAAAATTTCAGATGTACAATTTGTCGAGTCCCACCCTATTGCCATTAGGCAGTGTGATGAGTTCCTAAGTGATCACCCTGAGTGGACCATCAAGGAAGGAATGGATACGGCAGCTTGCGCCAAAAAGATCTTGGATGAGAAATTGACCCATACCGCCGCTATCGCAAGCGAAGCCGCCGCAAAACTGTATGGTTTAGAGATCTTGGAAAAGAGAATTGAAACCAATAAAAAGAATTCTACTCGCTTCCTGATCCTTTCAAACGAATTAGAAGAGCAGAAAAATGCTAACAAAGCTTCATTATCTTTCCAGACTTCCCATGCTATTGGTGCATTAGCGATGGTCTTACAATGCTTTGCTGAACAAAATGTCAACCTGAGCAAAATACAATCCATGCCCGTTGTCGGCAGAAGAAATGAATATGATTTCTATGTGGATGTGGAATGGAAAAAACAAGCTGACTATGATGCTGCCATCCGTAAGGTCCTGAAGCACACCGTGAACTTCAGCATCATGGGTGAATACCTGAAAAACGAAAAGATCTAAATCAAAAAATAATTTAACAAGTAAATAATCAAACTAAAATACAATGAAACATTCATTAGACATTCTCCCTTTAAAATCTTGGTTGGATACAGGGGATAAACCTTTAATCATTGCCGGACCATGTAGTGCTGAGACAGAAGAGCAAGTGGTATCTACAGCACATTTATTAGCCAACACTGGAAAAGTGAATGTTTTGCGTGCAGGTATCTGGAAACCTCGTACTAGGCCAGGAGAATTCGAAGGAATTGGCAGCATCGGTTTGGAATGGATGAAGAGAGCTAAAGAAGAAACCGGCTTGTTGACCGCAACAGAAGTAGCTACGGCAAAACATGTTGAGGAAGCATTGGCCGCTGGAATTGATATTTTGTGGATTGGTGCTCGTTCTACTGCGAACCCATTTACAGTTCAAGAGATTGCAGATGCATTGCAAGGTGTTGATGTTCCTGTATTGATTAAAAACCCAGTGAATCCAGACCTTTCTCTATGGATTGGTGCATTGGAACGCGTAAATAGAGCTGGAATCAAGAAATTAGCTGCTATCCACCGTGGATTCTCTTCTTTCGAAAAGACAGCTTTCCGTAATGAACCAATGTGGGATATCGCTATCCAATTGAAAGCGATCGCTCCTGAATTGCCTATCATCAATGACCCTAGCCATATCTGCGGTAACCGTGAATTAATCCCTTACGTTACGCAAAAAGCAATGGATATGGATATGCAAGGTTTGATCATCGAGTCGCATATCGATCCTTCAGTTGCTTGGACAGATGCTAAACAACAGGTTACCCCTGCAGCTTTGTCTGAATTATTGGATAATGTAGCTGTACGTAAGCCTGAATCTAACAATCCTGCATTCGAAGATAAATTAGCTGAATTGCGTGGACAGATCGATAAGTTGGATGACCAAATCATCAAACAGATCGCTGACCGTATGAAAATTGCTGAGAAAATCGGAGAGTTCAAAAGAGATAACAATGTAACGATCCTTCAGATCAACCGTTGGGATGAAATCGTTCAGAAACGTATTCAATTAGCGAAGGCCCTTAACCTAAGCGAAGAGTTTACTTCAAAATATTTAGAGTTGTTGCATAACGAATCGATTCGTAAGCAAAACGAGGTTATGAACACTAAACCGGTTGCGGAGGCTTAAGAATGACGGCGAAAAGCTTAATTTTAACCCACCCTTCGCAAGAAATTAAAGGCACGGTTCAACTTACTGGTTCAAAATCAGAGAGCAACCGTGCTCTTATTATCAGAGCATTAAGTAAAGGTGCTGTACGCGTTGAAAATCTTTCTGAAGCAGCTGATACCGTAACTTTAAATGCTGCCCTGAACCAAGCTTCTAATCCCAATCCTGGAATCAACAGCATCGATATCGGTCCTGCAGGTACCGCAATGAGGTTCTTGACTTCTTACCTGAACTTGATCAAAGGAAACTTTATCTTAACGGGAACTGAAAGGATGCAACTGAGACCTATCGGGATTCTCGTGGATGCCCTAAAGGACCTGGGTGCTGATATCCATTATGAAAACAAGGCGGGTTATCCACCATTAAAAATTGAAGGTGGAATGATTCAAGGCAAAGAACAAATTTCAATTCAAGGTAATATCAGTAGCCAGTATATTTCTTCGCTATTGCTGATCGCTCCTTCCTTAAAGAAAGGTTTGATCATTGATATTATAGGCGAATTGACTTCTAGGCCGTATGTAACCATGACTTTGGAAATGCTGAAGGAATGTGGAATCCAATACAATTTTGAAGATAATAAAATCCAAATTGCTAAACAGGATTTTTCTGAGTCAGTGATCTATGTTGAACCAGATTGGAGCGCAGCTTCATATTGGTACTCTATCGTTGCTCTTTCCCAAAACGGGGAAATTGTATTGCCTGGATTAAAAGAACATAGTTTGCAAGGCGACATGGCAATCATTGAAATCATGACGCATTTTGGAGTGGAGTCAAGCTTTGAAAAAGATGGTCTCCATTTGAAAAAAGTGGACAGCAAGTCTGAAAAACCTTTATTCGACTTTAAAGAATGTCCTGATCTAGCTCAAACAGTTGTCGTTATTGCTTCAGCTTTAAAAAAGGACGTTTCATTTACAGGGTTAGAAACCTTGAAAATCAAGGAAACAGATAGAATCCTTGCCTTACAGACTGAAATCGGTAAGTTCGGAGCAAAACTGATCGCAGATGGTGAAACTTATCACTTGAAGACCGCTGATGTACAAGATCCAGGAAACCTTACAATAGCAACCTATGAAGACCACCGCATGGCAATGGCTTTTGCTCCACTAGCATTAGTATTCAATCAAGTTACCATTGAAGAACCTATCGTGGTTGAAAAATCATATCCTATGTTTTGGCAGCATCTAGAAGAACATGGCTTCCAAATCACTGAAAAATAATATTATTATAAGCTAAGCAATTTTCATATCTATTTTTATATATTTACGGGCATTATCGAATTATGGCAGGAAATACTTTTGGAGATTTATTTAAGATAAGCACTTTCGGGGAATCACATGGAAAGGCAATTGGGGTGATAGTGGATGGATGCCCAGCGCTGGTTGAAATTGATGAAGAATTCATTCAATCAGAATTGGACAAACGCCGCCCTGGCCAATCCAAGATCACAACCCAAAGAAAAGAAAGCGATACTGCACAAATTCTATCCGGTACTTTTGAGGGAAAATCTACAGGCACGCCCATTGCCATCGTAATTCCAAATGAAGACCAACGCTCTAAGGACTATTCTCACATTCAAGATAAATTCAGACCCTCTCACGCAGATTTCACCTATCAAATGAAATACGGCATCCGCGATTACCGTGGTGGTGGTCGGTCATCAGCAAGAGAAACTGCAGCTCGTGTAGCAGCAGGAGCAATTGCAAAATTATTCTTGAAACAATACGGAATCGAAATATTTGCCCATGTTTCTGCCGTAGGGAATATCCAAGCTCCTAATCTGGAGCTAAATGATTTAAATGGATTGTTGGAAACCAGGGAGAGCAATATCGTAAGATGTGCTGACCCTGCCAGTGCTTCCGAAATGGAAGAATTCATCAATCAAGTCCGTAAAAATGGAGACACAGTTGGGGGTGTTATTTCCACTGTCATCAGAAAGGTTCCAGTCGGACTTGGAGAGCCAGTATTCGACAAACTTCATGCAGACCTAGCCAAGGCAATGATGAGTATTAATGCTGTTCATGGCTTTGAATACGGATCGGGATTTGAAGGTTCAAAAATGTTAGGCTCAGAGCACAACGACATCTTTGTAAAGGAAGATAATCAAGTAAAAACATTAACCAATTTTTCAGGAGGTATTCAAGGAGGCATTTCTAATGGAATGGATATTACTTTCCGCACTGCATTTAAACCTGTTGCTACGATCATGCGTGATCAGAACACAATAAATGAAGAAGGAAACGAAACAACCATTTCAGGAAAGGGACGCCATGACCCTTGTGTTGTACCTCGTGCAGTTATTATCGTGGAAGCCATGGCTGCCCTTGTAATAGCTGACCATTTATTAAAATATAAGGCCTATTTAAAGAATGCAGAATAGCAATTATATTCTTTCATGTGATATTGGCGGGACACATATCACTTCAGCGATCGTTGAGAAGGATTCTTGGAGAATTCTTAACGAAACCATTACCCGTTCGCATGTAAATTCATTGGAAAATGCTAAATCGATTTTTCTTGACTGGACCACTAACATGAAATCCTGCCTAGAAAAAACTGATTTAGAAGTAGTTAACATTGGAATTGCTGCTCCAGGCCCCTTTGATTACGATAAGGGAATTGCCCTCATGAAGGGTCAATCAAAATACGATAGTATTTATAATATCAAAGTTACTGAGCCTATTTTAGAAGGACTTGGTCAACAAGATTTCAAAATTCTATACATCAATGACGCTGCTGCCTTTCTACAAGGCGAGGTCTTTGGATGTGGATTAGACCATAAAGAAAGAATTTTAGGAATTACTTTGGGAACAGGTTTAGGGAGCGCAGTTTGGAGTCAGGGAGAGAAAGCATTCGATGCTGATCTTTGGGATACGGTCTATAAGGACTCTATCTTTGAAGAATACCTGGTAACAAGATGGTTTGTAAAGCGATTTGAGGAATTAGCAGGATTTAAGGAAAGCGGATTAAGGGAGATCCTTGAAAAACATGCTGAAACCAAAGAAGTAACTCAATTGCTTTCAGAATATCAGGAACACTTACTGCGTTTTATGGAGTTTTTTAGCCAAAAGCATGATTGCAAGTCCTTTGTAATTGGCGGGAACATTGTAAAGGCTTGGGACCGTATTTTCCCAGACAAATCTGTACTGGAAGGATTTGAGGTTCAGATTGGTCAATACCAAGAGCATGCAGCGATTATCGGAGCGGCATCCCTATTCTCAAACGGTATATAATATTCAGGAACATTTCCTCCTAGAAGATAGGAGGAAATGTTGTTGGATTACTGTCAGACATCATTTGATAAGCCGTTTCCACGACATCATCAACAGCTGGTTTAGTAAAATAGTCACCATCAGAACCGTAAGGCGGACGATGAGCTTTTGCAGTCAAGGTTTTAGGTTGTCCATCCAAATGGTAATAACCACCTTGTTTTTCCAATATTTCATGGGTGATATAAGAAGAGGCTCCTCCAGGGAAATCTTCATCCACCACTAATAATCTATTTGTTTTCTTTAAGGATTCAACGGAAATCTTGTCTCTATCGAACGGTTGCAAACATTGAGCATCAATGATTTCTATGGAAACACCCAATTTATCCAATTCCAAAGCAGCTTCTTGCACAATCCTAAGTGTTGATCCATAAGACACTACCGTAATATCAGCACCTTCCCTTATCTTTTCAGCTTTCCCAATCGGAACGGTAAATTCACTGATATTGACCGGCATTTTCTCTTTCAATCTATAGCCATTCAGACATTCTACCACTACTGCAGGTTCATCGGATCTAAGAAGCGTATTATACATTCCAGCAGCTTGGGTCATGTTCCTTGGCACACAGATATGCATTCCTCTCAAACCGCCCAAAAGCACTGACATCGGTGATCCAGAATGCCAAATACCTTCCAATCGATGACCACGGGTCCTTACGATCAAAGGAGCTCTTTGCCTTCCTTTTGTTCTATAACTCAAACTCGCTAAATCATCGCTGAGAACAGGCATTGCGTAAATCAGATAATCCAAATATTGAATTTCAGCAATAGGCCTAAAGCCACGAACAGCTAAGCCTATCCCCTTTCCAATTATTGCAGACTCCCGAATTCCGGTATCGAAGATCCTCTGGCTCCCAAATTCTTCTTGCAAGCCTGCGAATCCTTGATTTACATCACCAATCTTACCAACATCTTCTCCGAATGCCAACAGTCGCGCATCTTTATCAAAATTAGCTTTGAAGCAAGCATTCAGTACCTCACGACCATCCACTATAGGAGAATCCTGATCAAATTCAGCAGGAACGGTTTCCACTAACAGTGGAGAATATTTAGTATCAACGAATAGCTTATCGTTAAATCGATCATGGTTAATTTTCTGTTTTTCGCGGAACCAGGATATCAACTCTTCTTTCCCTAAAACATCCACTCCACGAAGCTCCCTAATGACGCGTCTGACATTTACATAAACCTCCTTAAGAGAAGGCTCTGTAGTCGACAACAAGGTTTTTAAAGGTATCTCAGCAGCATGATGATTGATCCCTTCCAACTTAGCAATAGCTTCCTGTAGGTCCACCTGAAGCGTTTTTCTATAATCTGCCCAGGCACGTTTCTGTTCTTTCCTCACGAAATCCTTTGCTTCCGAATCGAGAGCTGCCAATTCTTCCTCGGTAGCCATTCCAGAATCTATCAACCAATCCCGCATTTTCTTATTGCAATCAAACTCGGTTTCCCATTCCAATCGTTCATGGCTTTTATAGCGTTCATGCGATCCGGAGGTGGAGTGACCTTGCGGTTGGGTCATTTCGACAACATGCACCAGGCAAGGTTTACTGTTGTTTCTGGCAAAATCCGCAGCTTTCTCATATACCTCGCAGAGACCGGCATAATCCCAGCCTTTCACGCGAAATATTTCAAATCCAGGACCAGCTTCATCCTCCTGAAAACCTCTCAGCAGAGCAGAGATATCACCTTTGGTGGTTTGGATTTCATTAGGAACGGAGATTCCATAACCGTCATCCCAAATGGAGATCACGACAGGCAGTTGCTTCACACCGGCAGCATTCACCGTTTCCCAGAACACCCCTTCCGAGGTCGCGGCGTTTCCTATCGTACAGAAAACCACCTCTTGTCCATCATTGCTAAACTTATCTTTATGGGAGAGATTAGGATTGTTTTTATAAAGTTTCGATGCCAATCCTAAACCAAGGATCCTTGACATCTGTCCACCGGTGGTGGAAATATCAGAAAAGCAGTTAACCTGCTTGGTTTGGTCGATCCACTCACCGTCCTCATTCAGAAGAGGCGTGGCGAAGTGGGCCACCATTTGTCTTCCCGCAGAAGATGGATCCGCTTCTACATCAGGATTAGCATACAATTGCGAAAAGAAATTATAGACATTGCTGATCCCTAGGGCGAAAGCCAAAGTTTGGTCCCTATAATACCCTGATCGCCAATCCCCAGGTTTAAAAACCTTGGATAGAGCAATCTGAGCCAATTCCTTACCATCTCCGAAAATTCCAAATTTAGCTTTGCCTGTAAGCACTTCCTTTCTTCCCAATAGACTGACAAATCGGCTTTGCGTGGCTAGTTTATAATCTTCTATGAGTACCTGGCGGAATTCCTCGTAGCTTATTTTTGATGTATTATATTGCACTGATCGTGTCGTATTTAATTCTGACATTAAAGTGGTTCCTTTTTTAACAAAAATAAGAAAATAAACGAGTTTATCTTACCCTAATTGTCCTTTAAATCCCATCATTTTTGAATAAAACACTTTACATTAAGACAATAATCCTTACTTTTAGCCGTATTTTCAAAGGACTTATGAGTAACATACATTTTTTTGATGCTAATGCGGGATCCGGGAATTTAGGAGATCTTGAAAAAACACTAGTCATTAACAACCTGCTAACAATCCCTTTAGAAAAGAGGAACAATGATTGGGTAGCGGAGTTTATCGATAATATTGCTGAAGCAAACCTAGCGGTATCCGAACCAGAGATCATCATGAGTACGGAGGGCTTTCCCTATTTCAACCTTCGTTCGGTAGAACCGGGAGAGAACTTCCAAGCCTATGTCATTAAGAATAAATTAGGCAACCTTTTACAGAATGGTTTTGGGGTGGCATTGAATACCAGGAAAGAAAATCCTGACTGGATGTTCAGCTATGGAGATTTATTGAACTATGCCTTGCGCCATGAGTTTTATACCGACGAGCACCATTTCTCGATAAACAACCAAGATTTTGTAATCGGCAGTGATGAAGAGCTTTTGGTCGGACAACCAGCCCAAGAGATTTTACCTGATTATGCACGTCGTCAGATCCGCGAATTCCTACAGTATTCAGGAGTGAAGAACCCGATGGTCATGTTGATCGCTAGAAATTATACGGATGAAGAGAAGGTCACACAAGATCTTGTATTCAACATCACTCCAAAAAACTTTTCGAACGAAAAAGAGTACAAACAAGCGATGAATACCATTTCTTGGTTTTTACCAAAACACTACTCCTTGGTTGGCTTAGAAACAGAATCCGTGGATTCTGGTTTCCAACCATTATAATATTGATGGTGAAGGCAGGGATACCCTACCTTCACCTTTTACCAGACTCAGAATTTACAAATTACTACATCTAGATTTTGCCCCTTCCAAGGCAAGATCCAATATTTTTAACTATGTTTTTATTTAATGTTAGGGTTTATGGCATAATGATCAACGAACGTAATGAAGTTTTGATTAGCGATGAACGAACGGAGAATGTATCCTTCACTAAATTCCCTGGTGGCGGGTTGGAATATGGAGAAGGATTGATCGATGCATTAAAAAGAGAATATCTGGAAGAAACCGGGATGGAAGTTGAGGTCATCAAGCATATTTACACCACAGACTTCTATGAAAAATCAAGTTTTAATGATAGTCAAATTATTTCCATATACTATCAAGTAGAGCAAAAAAACAGCGTAGAATTAAACATTAGGACAAAATCTTTCGACTTTACCGAAAAATCCCTAGAAGGAAAACTACAAGCGTTTAGGTTAATTCCTTTAAACGAACTGCAAGAAAATGACTTAACATTTAAAACTGACCAGGTTGCGTGGGTTGAATTTTTAAAAAGTACAGATAAAATTCAATTATAATATAAATGTTGCAACTTTTATTTGATTTTATAATAAAAGGTTTTTACTTTTACAGTGGGTCTTGGAGATAGACTGAAGTCTAGTCTAAGATCTATGTTTTGAAAACACCTAGTTCTATAGGGTTTTATTAATAGTTAGTGTGATTTTAAGGCGATACTCCCCGTATCGCCTTATTTATTTATACCCCCCGCACATCCTTTACTGAGCTACGTCTCCCCTAGAATCATTAAACCTTGTTACAAGAACCCAAATAAGCCTCTGGGGACACAAAAAAAGCCTTATCCATTAAATGATAAAGCTTTTTGAAAACCTTTAAAGTTTTTTAACCCGAAACTGTCTTTTTTACTTTCCTTTTTAGAACACTTTTTAATTCATTTTGGTTATTTAATCCAACATAAGGATTAGTCAAAACTAAGCGCTCCTTGAAGTTCAATGGTAGATCATTCAGGGATTTATCATCATCAAGGATCAAGACTTCCTCCGGTTTTAATTTATACCTGCTAATCCAATCAATTATCTCCGTTTTTCTACTGACCGTTGAAGTAATTATTTATAAACATACCTTGACTTGAACAGTCTTATATCCAATAACTATTCTGGGCAATAAATTCTTCAAATCTATCCCTTGTCAACTCTTCAAATTCTTGCAAAACAGAATAATCTGCCCTCCTATCTCAACAGATAAGCCAATAATATCACTATTGCTCCGCCGATGATAATGATCCATTTATTGATCCCACCACCATGAGCACCCTCTTGGCTCTTAAATTTATAGTCCCTTTTAAATTTATTATCGTCCATGTTTTCCTTTACTTTTAATATATGATGCTTTTAATATTCAATTTACATAAAATTATTCGTGATGATAGGGTTCACCTCTCATTATCGTATAGGCGCGATAGATCTGCTCCACAAAGAACAATCGGACCATCTGATGGGAGAAAGTCATCCTAGACAGCGATATCTTCGCATTGGCGCGCTGATAGACTGACTCATCAAAGCCATAAGGGCCACCGATCATAAAAACCAAATGTGTCACACTGGATACCATTTGCTTCTCTAAAAACGCAGAAAACTCAACGGAGGTATATTCCTTTCCTCGTTCGTCCAGTAGGATGATAAAATCCTGGTTACTGCAATTCTTAAGCAATAGCTGAGCTTCTTTCTCTTTCTGCTGGCTTTCACTTAAGTTCTTGGAGTTTTTGATATCAGGGATGGTCACAATCTGAAAGTTCACATAATGTTTCAACCTTTTTGTATAGATCTCAATCCCCTTCACAATATGTTGGTCATCTGTCTTCCCGATACAGATCAGCGTAATTTTCATTGGCAATGAATTAATTGAATTACAAAAATAAGATATTAAGTCTGTTCCCGAGGGAGAAGCTCACAAAAAAAGCCTTTGATCCATGACCAAAGGCTCTTATTATAGAATTAAATAAAATTATTTATTTGCAACTAAGGTAATGTCGAAGTTGATTTCTTTAGAGATCAAATCATCAGATTTTCCTTCATAAGTTACACCCCAATCAGCTCTAGTGATGTTGAAATTAGCAGTAGCTTTCACTGCAGTTTCAGTAGATTCAACAACTTTTGCATCAAATGTAATGTTCTTGCTAACACCTTTGATAACCAAGTTACCAGAAATGTTCAGGTCTGCATCTGTCGCACCTGGTTTAACCTCAGTTATCGTGAAAGAAGCTTCAGGGAATTTTTCTGTTGCAAAGAAATCATCAGACTTCAAGTGTCCATCCAATTTTCCTTTGAACTCACCTTCTAGGTCAGTCGATCCAATTGTAGTCATATCCAATACTACATTAGCACCAGTTAATTTACCGTTATCAACGTTTACTGTACCAGATTTAACAGTTACTGTACCTGTATGTTTACCGGTAACCTTTGTACCCGTCCATACTACTTTGGATGCAGCTGTATCAACTGTATAGGCATCTCCTGTTACTTCAGTTTGTGTGATCGAAACTGAATCCTTGGTTTCAGCTTTTTTACCTTCTGGGTTTCCAGCGCATGAAGCCAATACTAATGCCGCAACTGCTGATAATAATGTGATTTTTTTCATCTGTGTGTTTGAACAATTAATTTGAGTACAAAATTATATAGACTTAGTAGATTATCCAATTCTGATTCCTTTTTTAACAATAGGCAGACAATTCAGGTTTAATGCCCAGCTGGCTGTGCCTCAACCCTTCTGATGTCTGCACCTAATGCTTTTAAGCGTTCCTCGATATGCTGATAACCTCTTTCTATCTGCTCGATATTATAGATTACGGACTTACCTTGTGCCGATAATGCAGCAATTAATAATGATACACCAGCACGGATATCTGGAGAGGTCATCTCAATTCCACGAAGTTTATTTTGCTTGTTCAAGCCGATAACCGTCGCACGGTGAGGGTCACAAAGAATAATCTGTGCTCCCATATCGATCAATTTATCGACGAAGAACAACCTGCTTTCAAACATCTTCTGGTGGATCAATACATTTCCTTTGGCCTGGATCGCTGTCACCAAAACGATACTCAAAAGATCCGGTGTAAAACCTGGCCATGGAGCATCAGAAATGGTCAATATCGAACCATCGATAAAGGTGTCGATTTCATAATTCTCTTGAGCAGGGATAAAGATATCATCACCTCTCAACTCAAACTTGATTCCTAAACGGGAAAATACCGATGGAATAATCCCCAATTCCTGGAAACATACATCCTTGATGGTGATCTCAGACCCAGTCATGGCAGCTAAACCAATGAAAGAACCGATTTCGATCATATCTGGAAGCATTTTATGGCTTGTGCCACCTAATTGCTCAACACCTTCAATTGTCAAGAGGTTTGAACCGATCCCAGAGATCTTAGCTCCCATCCTGTTCAACATCTTACATAACTGTTGAAGATAAGGCTCACATGCAGCATTATAGATCGTGGTTACCCCTTTTGCAAGAACGGCAGCCATCACGATATTGGCCGTACCCGTAACTGAAGCCTCATCCAATAGGATATAGGTCCCCTTCAACTGGGTTGCATCCACATTGAAGAAATGGTTCTCTGCATCATAGACAAATTTAGCCCCTAACTTTTCAAAACCTAAAAAGTGGGTATCCAGACGGCGTCTACCGATCTTGTCACCTCCAGGTTTAGGGATAGCAGCCTTTCCAAATCTTGCCAACAATGGCCCAACGATCATGATCGATCCGCGTAGGCTTCCCCCTTTTTTCTTGAACTCCTCCGATTGAAAATAATCTATATTGATATTCTTAGCCTCAAACTCATAGGTATCGTCACTGATTCTGTTTACTTCGACACCCATTGCTGCCAAAAGATCGATCAGTTTATTGACATCCTTAATGTCGGGGATATTGCTAATGGTCATTTTCTCAGCAGTCAATAGTACTGCAGAGATAATTTGTAATGCTTCGTTTTTTGCTCCTTGCGGAACGATTTCTCCTTTTAATGGTTTGCCACCGTAAATTTCAAATGCATTCATAGTTTTTTCATATCAACCATACCTCAGGAATGATAATGCCCAAAGGTCTGTTCAATTCATATCAAGCCCACATGAAAAAAGCAATTGTCCCGTTGCGATTCAATTGCTTTCTTCATCCGGTCTTATTTATAACTTTTTTTCTGTCTGTTATTGTTGTTGTTATTGTTGTTCGAGGGCCTCTTATTGTTATTGTTGTTGTTATTGTTGCTCCTCTTGTTGTTATAGCTGTTTTGCGGCTTGTTCTGCTGCTGATGGCCAGTGCTGCTGCCTGAGGATTTAACACGGTTCCCTGGAGGCGGAGTTTTGAAGTCTAGCTTGGTCAGGACTGTATCGCCCGGAAGAACCAATTCTCCATGCGACAAAGTCTTCAGGTCCTGAAGGATTTGATCATCCGATACAGAATCTTTATTCCAAGTCAGGTATGCCATTTTCATGAAATTGGCAATGCTCAGGGTCATTTTCAATCTAGCTTCTGGATTGCTGATGTTCAATGTTTTATTGATCATGTCCTCCACCGTATGACCATAATGTTTGAACCTGATATTATGGTTCGGGTATTTTAGAGGCTCCGGTTTATGGTGGATATTCTCCTTGGTAGGAATGGGATATGGGGAATCCACATCGATCTTAAAGTCCGAAATAATATAGAGATGATCCCAAAGTTTATGCTTAAAATCAGATACATCACGTAGATGTGGGTTCAATACCCCCATCATATCGATGACAACCTGGGCTAAGCGGTTTCTTTCTTCCCTATCTGACAGCGTACAGATATAGTCGACCATATTCTGTACATTTCTGCCATATTCTGCCAAAATTAATTTTGGTCTAGTGCTGTTATAATCAAAAATCATATGTTTATTTTGCTTTAACCCTATAAAGGCGTTAAATATGTAATTCTAAATTGGGTATCAATTTACTATTCTAAGCTTGGCAAATTTAAGCAACAATTGCTTCTGTCCCAACTCTTTGAAGAAAATAGTTGCTTTTATGTCCGGTTTGTTTCCCTCAAGGTTAATTACCTTACCAAAACCGAAGCGTTCATGTTCCACTTCCATACCGACCTGCAAACCTGAAGTATCCGATGGTGCAAAGTCTGCACTCGGCTTATGGGCCTTCGGCAAAATCGATGTGGTCTTTATCACTTTTGGCTTAGGCTTCGAGAACACATCACCGCCGGAATTGCCTTCCTTACGCTGCCATTGCACTCTTTCCGAACCAAAATCATCGTCCATCATCCCGCCTCCACGTGGTTTGAAGTCAAGGTCTAGGCAACTTGGATTCAGTTCATCCAAGAACCTGCTCGGCTCACAATTGTTCAAGGTTCCCCAACGGTACCTCGATGTCGCATAGGAAATGTGCAATTTCTTCTCTGCTCTTGTAACGGCAACATAAAACAACCTCCGCTCTTCTTCCAGTTCCGATCTCGAATTCAGGGAAAGTTGCGATGGAAACAGGTTTTCTTCCAGCCCCACGATGTGAACCACTGGAAACTCCAGCCCTTTAGAAGCATGGATGGTCATCAATGAAACCGTGTCCGCATTCGGATCCTTATCCTTGTCATCATTGGTCAATAGGGCAATGTCCTGCATAAAGACATCCAAACCTTTTTCTTCCAGATCTTCTCTTTCCGAAAACTCCTTGATACCGTTCAGTAACTCCTGGATATTCTCATATCTTGCAAGTCCCTCAACAGATTTATCCTCATAGAGATCCTTCAGTATTCCAGAATGCTGCGCGATATGCATCGCAGTATCAAATGCGGTATTGGTTTTTGCAGTCGCCTGGAAACTCTGGATCATCAATCCAAAATTGGAAACCGAGGCAGCGCTTCTACCGTCCAGGAACATTTGGGAATTCGCCACTACATCCCACAAACGCAATTGCTGTTGATCGGCAGCAACCATGATCTTTTCAACCGTTGTATCGCCGATCCCCCGACGTGGATAGTTGATCACACGTTTCAGGGCTTCCTCATCGTTCGGGTTGAAGGTCAGCCTAAAATAAGCAATTAAATCCTTAATTTCCTTACGTTGGTAGAAGGAAGTTCCACCATACAATTTATAGGGGATATTCAATTTGCGCAAAGCCTCCTCCAGCGATCTGGATTGGGCATTTGTACGATAGAGAATAGCGAAATCTTTATAGTGCAATCCTTTCAGGGATTTTTCCTGAGAGATGGCCTCTGCCACGATCTTCCCTTCCTCATTGTCTGAAAAGGCGCGGCTAACCTTGATTTTCTCCCCATCCTCATTATCCGAGAACACGTTCTTTTCCAATTGATTCTTATTGTTCGCAATAATGCTGTTGGCAGCATTCACGATCATCTTGGTCGAACGGTAGTTCTGTTCTAATTTGAAGACCTTCACATCCGGATAATCCTTCTGGAAATTCAGGATGTTCTGGATATTGGCACCCCGGAAGGCATAGATACTCTGGGCATCATCCCCTACCACACAGATATTTTCATTGACCGCAGCCAATCTCTTCACGATCAGGTACTGCGAAAAGTTGGTATCCTGGTACTCATCCACCATCAGGTATTTGAACTGATGCTGGTATTTATGCAGTACGTCCGGATATTTATTGAGCAGCACATTGGTCTTGAAAAGTAAATCATCAAAATCCATCGCTCCAGCACGGTAACAGCGTTGCGCATAGGCCATATAGATCTGGCCCAATTGCCCTCTTCCGTTAGACTGGTCTTCGGCAAGGATTGCCTCATTCTTATTATATTCCTGTGGGGATATTAAATTATTCTTCGCTGATGAAATCCTTCCATATACATGGTTTACGTTATAGAGCTTGTCATCTAGGTTCATTTCTTTCAAAATGGTCCTCAACAAACTCTTCGTGTCATCTGTATCATAGATGGTAAAGTTCTTGGGATATCCCAAAAGTTCTGCTTCGACCCGCAAGATTCGCGCAAACACTGAGTGGAATGTACCCATCCATATATTTTTGGCTTCAGAGCCGACCACTTTCATGATACGCTCACGCATTTCCTTGGCAGCCTTATTGGTAAAGGTCAGCACAAGGACATTGAAAGGATCTACTCCTTTTTGTATCAAATGGGCTACTCTATAGGTAATTACACGCGTTTTTCCAGATCCCGCTCCAGCAACAATCATTACTGGACCTTCTGTTTGTTCAACTGCGGCTCGTTGTGAGGGGTTCAGTCCTGCTAAAAAATCCAAAATACTCTCCTAAATTTATCTTATGTAATGCCTCAAAAATGGGGACTCAAATTTAATAAAAATAGGCATACTATTTTAGAAAATTATCCACAGGGACAAGAAGATAGCAAAAACCTAATCGATTTGATCGAGCAATTGCTGAAATCGTTGCATAAACAGTCCCACATGGTATCCATCGACCAAGGCATGGTGCGCATGTAACGAAATCGCCATCGTTTTTTTTCCGTCACGATCCATTAACTTGGCAAAGGATATCTTCGGACAGGAATCCGGATAATTGAAATTCCTAGCATGAGAAAGCGAGCTAAAGTCTACCCAAGGCAATGCAGAACAATGCACCTCATTGATCCTGGCCCCACTCAGATCTAAGCCAGAAGAAGCCTTCACTTTTTCAACAGCGATATCTGCTCCTTCCAAAAACTTAGCCTCATCTTCATGAAAATCGATATACGAAAAACCAAAGGTGTTATCTGACCTTAACACCGTGCTGGAGATATGGACCTGATCATAGAGATAGAGTTCTCCAGCATCGATCCTAAGCCTGAAATTATCAATTTCATTCATGGCCTTCAACGCTCGGTACAGATAGTACATAAAGAAAGACTGTGATTTCTGCTTGGCCTGTTGGTAGGCAATACTTAGGTCCAACTCGGCCGTAATCCCATGGAACGGTTCGGGAAACTGCGAAAAGAATTCAAAGTGCTCTCTTCGTGCCCAATTTTCTACATCAAATTTCTTTCTCATATTGCGACAAAACTAATCATTACTCTTTTTTCCGAAAAACGATTGTGGATAATTCCCTAACAAAAACCAAAACCTCCATAGAAGGTTTCAAACTACTAAAGGTTTTTTACATTTGTCCTATAATCATCATAACCATAGATCATGAATAATAGATATGCTTTCCTCATACCACTTTTGGCACTCAGCTTACTTTTTTCCTGTGCTACACAACGGGAGATCCCCAATTCATTTGTCAACCTGAAAGAACAGATTCCAAATCTTGAAATCGACTTAAGGTATTATGGAAGCCATAACTTCCTGGGAAGACCGGTAAAAGGCTATGAAGCCAACAAGGTATTTATCAGCAAAGAAGCCGCCAGTGCATTGGTCCAGATCCAAAAAGAACTGAATGCACAAGGTTTAGGTATCAAGGTTTTTGATGCCTATAGACCGCAACAGGCAGTAAATAACTTTAAGGAATGGGCTTTGGATATTGCCGACACGGCAGCAAAAAAAGAATTCTATCCCGATGTGGACAAACGGAACCTGTTTAAATTGGGTTACATCGCCGAAAAATCTGGCCATAGCCGCGGCAGTACCATCGATCTAACCATCATTAACCTGAAAGACAAAAAAGAACTGGACATGGGAACCGGCTTCGACTATTTCGGCGAACCCTCTCACCATGATTACAGCAACCTCAGTCCTCAACAAAAAGCAAACCGAAAACTACTTAAGGACATCATGGAAAAACATGGATTCAAATCCATTGAAGAAGAATGGTGGCATTATACCCTGAAAAATGAGCCCTTCAAGGATCAGTATTTTGATTTTAAGGTAAGGTAGGTTTGAGCTTGTTTTTGAACCAGGATTAAAGGGATAAGAGGATAGACCAAGATCTGGTTTGAACCAGGATTAATGGGATGTGAGGATGGACCAAGATCATGGTTTGAACCAAGATTATGATCAAAATATAGTTGGAAAGTCCAGCATACTGTAGGGACGTATTGCATACGCCCGCCATATACAAACCATCAATAAACACCCATTTTGGGGTAAGCTCATATTCAATTTTTCAAAAAAAAGCACCCTTTTGGGTGCCTTTATATTTTCTTTTCATGATGCGGGTGTATGCAATACGCCACTACACTGTTTTTCGAGTTCTAAAACGGCGCATCATCTGGCATATCATTCATTCTGGATGGCATGGTTATACCTCCGCCGAAGTCGCCGAAATTACCTGATGGTTGGATTGCATTGCCCATTCCACCGCCGAAATCATTGAAGCTTCCGCCTTCAGGACCCATTCCGGAGAAATCATCCTCAAGATCGACGAACTTCACATATTTACCTACGAAGCGTAATGGTACAATACCCGTTTCACCGTTACGGTGTTTGGAGATAATTACCTCTCCCACCCCGACAGTGGAACGGCCTTCCTCATCTTCCAACAATCCATAGTACTCTGGACGGTAAAGGAACAGTACCATATCGGCATCCTGCTCAATTGATCCAGACTCACGTAAGTCGGATAGCATCGGACGCTTACTGTTTCCTGGTCTAGACTCTACCGCACGACTTAACTGCGATAAGGCCAAAACTGGAATGTTCAATTCTTTCGCTACTGATTTTAGGGCACGTGATATACTACCGATCTCCTGTTCACGGTTTCCGCCACCTTTACCATCGGCTTTACCATGCATCAGCTGCAAGTAATCGACGATTACCATCTGTATATCATACTGAGCCTTCAGACGTCTACACTTAGCGCGGAATTCAAACACGTTCAGTGCCGGTGTATCATCAATAATCAAAGGGGCTTCAGTCAAACGACCGATCCTAGAGTGCAATTGCTGCCATTCATGGTCGGCGAGATTTCCTTTTTTCAGTTTCTCCTGTTCAATCTCCGTTTCACCAGCGATCAAACGATTCACCAACTGTACGGATGACATCTCCAAGGAGAATACGGCTACCGCTTTATTATGGTCAACTGCTGCATTTCGCGCTACGGATAATACGAATGCCGTCTTACCCATTGCAGGACGAGCCGCAATAATAACCAAGTCAGAAGGTTGCCATCCGGAGGTCATTCGGTCCAATGCAGTCAGACCAGAAGGAATACCGGTCAAGCCATCTGTCTTCTCACGCAGGGATTCCAGTGAGGAAATTGCTTCACGCATGATATCGTCCATCTTTCTGGAATCTCTTCGCAGGTTGTTTTGGGCAATATCAAAAAGTGATTTCTCCGCATGGTCCAATAGGTCGAAGATATCCGATGTTTCATCATAGGATGAATTGATGATTTCCGTAGAGACCTTGATCAATTCACGCTGAATATATTTTTGTGAAATAATACGGGCATGGTATTCAATATTGGCCGCTGATACCACACGGTCTGTCAACTGCGTGATATAATAGGCACCACCTACCATTTCCAACGCTCCCATTTGGCGAAGTTCTGCCACTACGGTCAAGATATCGATCGGGGAAGTCTTCTGGAAGAGGTTATAGATAGCCTGAAATATCTTCTGATGCGACTCTTTATAGAACGATTCTGGCTTCAGGATATCGATGACTTCACTTAGTGCATTTTTCTCCAACATCAGGGCACCCAACACTGCCTCCTCTAAGTCCAATGCTTGTGGAGGGAGCTTGCCTAATCCGGAGACTAAGTTATTTAAGCTCGTTCTTTTCTTGTTGAAATTTGCACGACTAGGTTGTCCTGACGTACTGTTGTTAAATTCGTTTTCTAAAGACATACTAAAAAATATTTCTCGGCTTGATTCACCCTGTTTTCAAGGATAGGGTAACAAATGTAAGAAAAATAAAAGTCGCCCTACCATCAAGTTTTGAACAGTAAAATTTAGGTGCTTCAACAATCATGCAATAGCAGTTGTAAAACAGGGACTAATAATTAACATCAAATGTGAAGAACCTGTTAATAACTAAATATACGCATTAAAAATCAAGCCTTTACCCGAATGTGGATAAGATAGACCGTTGTGAATAACCTACACGAAAGGGTCATTCAAACAGTTATTTTAAGGCCTTTTACCCTCTTCAATTCATAGTCAGCGAGTTAAGCTCCTTCAGGTAGTCTTTAAGTTTATGAAAGCATTCCGGGTATCCGTAATTTTTGGTCTTTTGTTGTATATTTGTTGTGTATCAAATAACGCATCTACGGAAAATCCAGACCTCAATTCTGGAAAAAAGTATGAAGCCAAGTAAAATAAATTTCAATAAAATGAGGACAGTTTTAATCACTGGAGCCAGCTCTGGAATCGGAGAAGCTTGCGCCCTGGAATTGGCAAAAGAAAATAAATACAGGTTTCTTTTATGTGCCAGAAGAGTTGAAAAACTGGAAGAATTGATCCAAAAAATCAAAACCATCAACCCTAATACCGAAACCCATAGCTTTAAATTGGATGTCCGCAATGCGGAAGAGGTAGAAACCACCCTATCCAACCTTCCAGCAGCATGGAAAAAAGTCGACATCTTGATCAACAATGCAGGACTCAGCCAAGGTTTGGATTCCATCCAAGATGGACAGATTGGCGATTGGGACCGCATGATCGACACCAATGTCAAAGGCTTACTATATGTCAGCAAATTTGTCATTCCTTTGATGGAAGGCAGCGAACAGGCTCATATCATCAACATGGGATCCATTGCCGGCAAAGAGGTCTACCCCAATGGGAATGTCTATTGCGCAACGAAACATGCCGTAGACGCTTTGACCAAAGCGATGCGCATTGACCTCCTAGCCAAAGGGATCAAGGTCAGCAGTATTGACCCAGGCATGGTTGAAACCGAATTCTCTGAGGTGAGGTTCCATGGCGACAAGGACCGCGCAAAATCAGTTTACAAAGGATTGACTCCACTATCGGGACAGGACATTGCAGAAATCGTCTCTTTTATCCTTTCCAGACCCAAACATGTCAATATCAACGACCTGTTGGTTATGCCAACGGCTCAGGCAAACGGAACACTAGTTATTAGAAAATAAACAAATCATATATGTCATTAGAAGCAAAAATAACCCAAGATATCAAAGCGGCCATGATCGCAAAGGACAATGTTAGATTACGTGGACTGCGTGCCATCAAAGCGGCAATCCTATTGGCTAACACTGAAAAAGGCCATAGCGAAACATTGTCCGAAGACGCCGAAATCAAGGTCTTACAGAAATTAGCAAAACAACGCAAGGAGTCTGCCGAAATCTATCAGCAACAGGACCGTAAAGACCTATACACCATCGAAATCGAAGAATTGGAAGTTATCGAAGAGTTCCTTCCAAAACAATTGGACCGTGAGGCAATAGAAAACGTTGTGAAAGGCATTATTGCTGAAACAGGTGCTTCATCGATCAAGGATATGGGTAAGGTCATGGGCGCGGCAAACCAGAAACTTGCTGGTCAAGCTGATGGCAGAACGATTTCTGAAGTCGTAAAATCACTATTAAGCTAATCCATATATGGACTGGAGAATAAAGTCCTTTTCAGAATTAGACTCCCTGGAACTCTACAAGATTTTGCAGCTCCGGATCAATGTCTTTATGCTGGAACAAGATTGTCTTTATCCCGAATGTGATGATAAGGACCTCAAAGGGAAACATCTCTTTGCGATGGACCAAGATACCTGCATTGCTTATGCCAGGTTATTGCCCCCTGATGTCTCCTATCCGAAATGCAGTTCCATTGGAAGAGTGGTGGTCCATGCAGACTATCGGAAGCATCAATACGGTCAGCTCCTGATGAACAGAGCCATTGAACAGATCAAAATGGACTATCCAGACCTCCCTATCCGAATAAGTGCACAGGAATACCTGAAACGATTCTATACCGGTCTAGGATTCCAGATTGAGAGCGATGTCTATCTGGAGGACAATATCCCCCATTTAGAGATGGCTTTATATCCATAAGACTTGATGCATTGCAGTTCATAAAAAAGCCCTCGATGTTAATCATCGAGGGCTTTCTATATTAATGATAAAATTTTATCCAATTTGTTCCGGTATTACCTTCTGCTTTGGCATTACCCTTGTTCGAGGCATATTCGGAATTTTCAAAATATGTCTCGAATAAAACTAAACTGAGGTCAATAAAAATAGCCAAAAAAAAGGCTTTTTTTATCCATCAGATTATCTTGCTTTTACGGGACGTTGGCCAAAATGCCTATCTCTTTCAAAGGTCGACATATGCCTTTCTTTTTTTGCAGGATAGATATCATCCAAGGTAATCATAATACCAGTTTCTTCAACTTCTCCAAACTCATTGTTCCTAGCTGTTCCAAAAACACGCATGGTCGGTGAAAGATTCATATAGGTATTGATCAATGGAGGAATATTCTCATCCAGTTCCCTAACTTTGGCATTCAGCACTTTATAACCTTCCTTATAGTCCAGACCGTCAAAAATGCCTTCATGTTTGGTGATATCAGTTTTATAACCTAAATAAAGATCCTTTACAGGTTCTACCAAATTGTCAGGATCTGGAAAATAATGATTCATGAAATAGATCAGCAAATCCCTAGCTTCCTGATTATAATGCGGATACATGGTCACCTTTCCGAACAGGTATTTCACGTCCGGATTGATCAGGACCAATGCCCCAAGACCATCCCAAAGGTTATCCAAGGAGAAAATTCCCTTTCTATTGTCGATTGCCGGTTGGTATTTGGGTTGAACCCAAGAACGTCCCAATTCAATGGTATAAGGCAGGAAATCTTTTTTGAATTTTTCGGAAAAGTCAAAATAATGTGCTGTTGAAAGGTGAATTTCACCATCCTCAGCCGTTGCTTGATCACATTTTATCACGCGGTACCCAGCAATGATTTCTTCATCTTCTGGATTCCATGCGATCAGTTGATCGTAATTATGTTTAGAAGTATCGTTTTCGTCAATATCAAGAGGTAGACCTGTACCGCCGCCAGCTCCCCTAAAGGTCAGCTCTCTCAATCTACCAATCTCGCGCATTATATGAGGTGCGGTATGATAGTTCACTAGATAGACCTCATTACTGCCGTTATTGGTATAACGGACAAAGGCTTCCTTAGTAAGTTCTTTCTTGATTAGATCTCTATCTACCGGTTGAATTATTTCTTGCATAAATTATTTTTTACCATGAGCCATGGCATAAACCATTTCTTTTACTTCAGCTGCCCATTGACGTTCATTCTTACTGGTGTCAAAATGGGTATAGGGAATCTTCTCCCCAATCCTGATAGTTATGTCCTTTCCTCTTTGGGAGAACATCTCATCAGGTAAATATAACATTTCAATATTTGCTTTTAATCCTATTTTGTGTCTTATTCTTGATAGGTTGTAAAAGAAATTCGAGTTACGTCCTTCAATATAGACAGGAACGATATCTTTTTTATATTTTTTGGCTTTCGATATAAAGCTTTTTTTCCACTCGAGGTCTACGATCTCCCCTTTAATCTTCCTTGAGACAAGTCCAGCAGGGAAAACAAGCAAAGCATGGTCCGATGCATAGGCATTCTCAATTGCAGCAATAGCTGTTTTACTTTGACTACCGACTTTATTTACAGGAACGAATAAGGGTTCGAGGTTGCGGACATTCATCAGAATGTCATTGACCAAAAATTTCACATCTTTTCTATACTTCCCGATGGCCTGCATAAAAGCTACCCCATCTAAACCACCTAAGGGGTGATTGGAAGCAAAGATGACACTTTCATCTAAAGGAATATGCTCAGCGCCTTCCAAATGTACGTTAACCTTCAGCTCTTTTAATAATGAGTCTACAAAATCTAATCCCATGTCATCATGATACGTTCTCATGATGTAGTTTATCTCATCTTCGTGGATTGTCTTTGTTAAATAACTCAATAATGGCTTGGGTATCCATTTGGCTAAACCTGGACTTTTCTTTCGTATTACTTCCCTGATTTCAATAAACTTCTCTTGCTTTTGTAAGCTCATATTCTATAATACACTTTTATAAAAGTTTTGTAAAATTACATAATTAGTTTTAAGATGACTAAAACATCTTTTTATTTTATATCAAAATAATATTTTCACTACCTTAGCGATAATCGCATATTTAAACTAAAATTAAACGTTTTGCGTTTATTGTAGTTTAATAAATAAAAGGTTTCATGTATATCGGTGAAAACATATCAACGCTCTATACCGAAGTTCACCCGAACGATACGGTTGCTTTTTCGTTAGATAAAGTCAATGAGCTGCATTTCCATCAACTTCCTGTAGTTAAGGGCAAAGAATACCTCGGGCTTATTACCGAGGAGGACCTGCTATCGGCTGAAGATGAGGAAACTTTGATCAAGGAACTGAAACTTACCTTTCCATTTATCTATCTATACGATTATCAGCACATCTATGATGCCCTACAATATCTGGAGACCTATCAGTTTGACCTCTTGCCTATTGTCAACAAGCAAAAGGAATATGTTGGGGTCATTACCCAGAAAGATCTATTGAGATCGGTCAACCAAACGATCTCCAACCAGGATAAGGGCGCGATCATCGTCCTAGAGATGGAAGATCGGGACAATAGTTTGACCCATGTGGCCCATATCATAGAATCTGAGAACAGCAAGATTTTGAATACGGGAATCAGACCGATTGAGAATTCCAGCAAGGTTGAACTCACCATCAAGGTCAACAAAAACAATATTTCCTCAGTCTTGGCCTCTTTATGGAGACATGACTATGTGGTAAAAGCGACCTTCAACGATGGCTCTGATCAGAATGATATCCAAGAAAGATATAATCTTTTAATGAACTATTTGAACATTTAATTCTTAGAATTTTTCAACTTTGCGCAAAATATTATCAAAAGCATGAAAGAGCTGTCCATAGCAGTATACGGTCGAGAGTTTAACCAATCCGTGATTGGATATGTCATTGAACTATTTACCTACCTGCGTGAAAAGAATGTGCAAGTTTACATCCATCAGGATTTCCACAGTTTCCTTAAGCGCTTATGCAAGCTAGATTTTACCTTTAAGAAATTCAAGTCCCATAAAGATCTTCCTGCCGACATTGCCTTTATGCTCAGCCTAGGGGGCGATGGTACCATGCTCTCTGCCGCAACGTTGATCAAAGATTCAGGTATTCCATTGGCGGGGATCAATTTCGGCCGTTTGGGATTTTTGGCGAATATCTCCAAAAACC